>JAPKEY010000081.1 GCA_028821815.1 Candidatus Poseidoniales archaeon
GAACGTTAGAAAGGTTGCCATTTGTCGGGTTTGTTTCAACCACGAAGGTGGCTGCATAGGACATGTTCAGAGCGGATTGTGTGATGGTTCCTGCACCCATGCTGCGAGCCACTGGATCCATTGTGCCCCATGGTGTACCGTAGTAATCGTAATTGGTTCCAACGTTGCCCAACTCAGTGATGATATTGGTCATCAACAAACCTTGGTCAAACTGACTCAATGGGCTTGATGAACTGGCATAACCAGTCATTGACATCTCCATTGTGCTGTCCCCTTCTAGATCCCATTCCAACGTGTGCCACGCACCGATGAACAGTCCTGCTGAAGCTTCACCAGCTGCGACGATTTGCTCATCCAACCCATCGCCATCTAAATCTGCAAAGATAATGTCTCGGGGGGATGTATGGGGGTTGAAAATGGTGGAACTGGAATTGACTGTGCCATCACTATCGAAGGCGTTCATCTCAAGGGAACCGGTTTGAGTGCTGTCGGAACCATCCGGTGAACCTTCGAAGGCTCGGAATACATCGACGGTACCATCGCCATCATGGTCTCCGATTGAATAATTCGATAATCCAACCATATTGGAATTGGCCGTTATCCATGCCGTACCATTCCATGTGGCCGTGCATGCTGCTGAACTGGTGGGGCCCATCAGGTCATCAAATCCATCTGCATTCCAGTCAAAAACCTCAAATGGCCCACTGGAACACTCAAAGTCCTGCATCGAAGCCAACCAATTGTTACTGGAAAAATTCCACAATGTATTGTATGATGTCATCATGTCTGTCTCGCCGACAAT
This sequence comes from Candidatus Poseidoniales archaeon, assembly GCA_028821815.1. Lineage (GTDB taxonomy): Archaea > Thermoplasmatota > Poseidoniia > Poseidoniales > Thalassarchaeaceae > MGIIb-P. The sequence goes on from JAPKEY010000081.1 coordinate 803, forward strand.
GATGGTTTGATTGCCCCCGTAGAATGAACCAATACCAACGTGAACAAAGTTCTCAAGGCCTGGAACCTGGTTTCCAGAAGATACTGTTGCAGTGACTGCAGATGTGTAAGCGCCGCCGCTGAATGAGCGCATTCCGAGTGTGCCGTCCGCATCGATGGACACGATATCGTCCTGACCATCGCCATCCATGTCTGCCAGAAGTGCATCTTCGAATTTCTCGTTCATCGTGACATTGGTTGAGTATGACCAACCGTTACTCGAAAAATGTTGACAGAGCATGTCTTCATCTTCAGCAACTGCAAGAATGTCGGTTCTGTTGTCATTATCTGAATCTCCAATAATCAGTCGATCCGCATCAAAGCAAGTTGGAATCCAACTCGTGACGATTGAGGAACCGCTCCACTTTAGCCAACCAATATGTGGCTGCACTGTGCCGTTGATTCCTACATGGTCAGGAACCAGATAGATGGGGTCATCCAATCCATCTCCATCCATGTCACCGACGGTTAAATCGGTCACTGCCCCAATCCCACTGAATTGGGCTCCGAGGTCAGGTGTGAATCCAACGGTGATGTCAGATGAGGCCATGACTGATGATTTTGGCAAACGCCACGCACCGGTATTCAACCAAGTTTGATTTCCATTTGCTGATATCGAAGTGGACGTTGTGCCACCAATAAATTGGTCTTGCTCACCGACTTGGCCATCACCATTTCCACCAAGGTGCCACTCATATTGGCCGTCGCTATCGACATCGATAGTGAGTGAACCGGGTGAATTATCCGCTGAATCGTAATTCAAATGTAAACTTGAACTGTCAATTGTGGTGTTTCTTCCAACGCTCAAATTCACGGTTGAGGTCGCTTGATTATTGGTATTTACTTCAACACTTGAACTTCCATCAGCGAATATTTCAATCGTACCAGATGCTGGATCAGCTGAAGCGATTGGGAGTGATGAGAAAATGCTCAAGACCATCAATAATGCGAGTATGACCGAGCGCGTAGCGCTCGCCTGCACGGGGGCGCGCGTGAGGGGCATCTGCCCTGCGGACAATATCAGGGGGTTATGTCGCCTTCGGCGTACTGGTCGAAAAAATCTCAATATCAAATACAATGGTTGCAAAGCGGAATGTGCTAAAATATTGCAGAATTAGAGATTTGCTTCTAAAATTCATAAAGTTACCATCGTAACGATTAAAATAACCCGGCGATTGGTTGGGGATGTTCAGGTGGCGGCTTGGTGAAGGGTTCGGAAGGAGCTGGAAACAGCCGTGTGCTGATTCGCGTAGGCGATGTTGAAATCGATATTTCAGGGTCTCAGAAAGAGGTGGATGCACAAATGATGAACATTCGCGAAGGTGAAGATTGGTCGACTGCGATTGCCAGGGTTCGAAGTGTTCGTGAAACTGCCATCGCTGCAGCGATTGAAGCCGCTAAGAAAAGTGGGATGCCAGAACGAGGTTCCGCATTCCGTTCATTGATTGATAACAGCACCTTGACCAAGAAGCCAGATCAGGTTCTCGCAGCCATCCATTATTTACGTGATGTCGAAGGAATTGATGATTCACCTCCACGTGTATTGAAGAAACTCTTCAATGACAGTGGACTGGGCGCACCCGACAACCTATCTCTGTACCTTAATCGCCTCATCGAGCGTGGATTCATCACTTGTCCACCCGGTGCAAACGAAAAGAATCGGTACGCGGTACTCACCCCAGAAGGTCGAGCGCACTTGGACCGCCGCTCAAGTTCCTGAGGGTTTGTGATGGCAGAAATCGGTCCAGATGCGGACCTTTCATTCCAATCCTTTGTTGGTCGAGATTTACGAGGTGTCGATCTTTCGGGGGCCAATCTTCGAAGGGCCATTCTCGATGGTGCTGACCTTGAAGGGGCCAATCTCTCAGGCGCTAATTTACAGAATGCGTCAATGATTGGAACCAATGCTATGAAGGCAGCATTTGACAATGCTGATTTACGCAATATCAAGGCAAAGAAAGCGCGATTTGGTTTGGCCAATTTTCAAAACGCACGGATGGATGGTGCAGATTTGCGGGGAATCCGTGGACGCTATGCTGTTTGGCGTGATGCAAACTGGTGGGATGCAAAAATGAATGATGATTTGCGCGCAGCACTCACCAAAAAATGGCCACGTCAGAGTTGATTATTCCTCTTCACCAACACTTGGGGCTGCGAGGTTTGTCGGTGGTGAAGTGAGCGCCGCCCTACCGGATGCAAACAACATAGGCATCAGAGCTAAGGTCATGCAAAATAGGCCACAGCAAGCATAGATGTAGTACATTGTCGCGAATGTCAATGAGGCAATTTCAGGCAAATGCATCGCGGCCTCTTTACTGGCTGAACCGCCCCATAAATTTGCACTGATTAGTATAAATGCACCCAAAACTCCACAATGAATCCCTCTGCGATCTCCTTTGAGGAGGAATACGCCTCCAGCCAATAGAGAAAGGGCTGAAAGCGAATACAGCGCACTACTCCAAGTTCCATATGTTGAATTGGAGATATGATCATCATATTGCTCCAAATCTTCTTGGGTAACATTGGCTTCACTTTCGGTAAACTGTTCAGCAAATTGTGTTTCTTCCGCCTCCGAATACAATTCATCAGACATGAATGCGCTATACGCAGCAAAGGCAACCATTGCGGCACCGATAAGCAAGATGATTGCAGTCACTGTAGGAATACTGTGGTTAGGACGAATGGGGATATCTGGGATGATGAGTTCTTCTTCAACATCCATCATGACAGAACCGATTTCATCTGACATAGACTCACCTTGTCTTCGACACTCCTTAATCCTCGGTGCATTTTCTCAATGCATCTGCAATTTCATCGGGTACACTCATCTTCTCGAAATCCTTCATGTTCACACAAACTGTGACTACGCGGGCATCCCAACAGAGAATTTCTTCCTGATTGTAAAACAGGTAACGCCACACGATTGAAGAATTTCCAACTGATTCAATCCACAGTTTGCACACAACCTCATCACCGTATCGCAGCGGCGCAAGATGGTCAGCTGAAGTATGAACTGCGGGGAAGCCGAGATGCATCTCCTGAGTGATGACCGGGTATGAGATTCCGCAAATTTCTTCCCAAGATTCCTCAAAGAAACGGTGGGCCAAATCGAAGTATTCGGGGTAAAATACAACCTGTGCAAGGTCGATCATCGAAAAGTCGACTCGGCGTCGGAGAATGATTGCCATGTCACTGGCTCACGCTGCCCTACGAATAAGATGGCGGACCCACCGCGATTCGAACACGGGTTTGAGGCTCCGCAAGCCCCAGTGATATCCAGGCTACACTATGGGTCCAGCGGGCGGGCCACTGAACACTCTGTCTTAATCCGAACGGTTCAAACATTATTCGTGTAAATGCGCTTCCCGGTCATAGAATCCTGTTTCCAAATCAACTCTTTACAATATCTTGGAATGAAAAATCCAATCTTTCTGGGTGTAAGCCCATGGTTCTTCATTCTCAGATCAATGGACAACCACGCAACAATCTGCGATGCTGTACAACCAGGATTGATACTAACGTAATTCAGAATCTCCTCTCGCAGGCGGCGAAGCCTTGCTTCCTTCTGGGTTCCTTTGGCCATACTATCTATTTGTCTCCAGAGGTATATGAGACAAAGGATGGGGCACCCCGGGGGTCCCGTATACAGGGCGTTTACTGCACTGGCAGCATGACTTTCCAACGTGGCTCTGCGAGTTTCTTGGATTTAGGTCCAGTTTGTGGGTTTGGAGTCCTGTGTGTCAATGTACCGTGCATCCCATGGACACTGAATTTAATTCGAGCTTCAACCATGCGATCTCGTTCTGCCAATTGCAAGGCTTCATCATCCAATTCAGCACTTGCAAGAACCTCGTACTCATCCGATTCTAATACTACAGAAAGGGAAAGAATATTGTCAACAAGTGAAACCCTTGGAGAAAAGTCGTAGTCATCTGGATTGTCCATCCAGACGTCTAAATCGATGACAACTTTGCCTCGGCTAGAGACCTTCCTAATGTCGATTGAAGTCACCATCAACCAGTTCGAGGTGGCTTGGGTTCAAATCGCTTCCCATAGGCTGGGGCTCGATTAAACGCCGACTTCGTTAATCCGTGGAACAAGGAATGTGATTTCAACAACCAGTTCCCAATCATTGCCGCCATCTGGATCAACTTCGTCTATGGGCAAATCAGGGTCTGCTTCCTCTGCCTCAATAATCCATATCCAATCACCATCTCCAAAGCCGGCTCCTGATTGGGAGTTAAGCATCTCAAGTAAGGCTTCCAAAGAATCCGCCGAGAAATTATAGGTGTTTTCAGAACTTGGATTGAGGTTGAGGTGTTCCATTGAGGCCGATGCATTGTGAGTGATGTTAGTTTGTTCTGTTCGAACTGTGTTGCCCCATCCATCATCTGGAACATCGACCGTGAGTGAGAAATTGTCCTGTGGCAACATCACTGGAATAATGTCCATGGCCAGAGTCAATGTGGCATTGAACGACATGATGCGTCCTTCTTCACCAGGGATGTGTGTGATGGTATGAATTTGGCCTTGCTCTAAGTATCCATCCCAATCATAACTAATTGTTTTCTCTTCCCAAATGACTTGGTATGTACGTGGAAGAACCGAGAGGTTCCACATTCGTGTCGCACTTGCATCTGATTCGTCAGTAATGGTCACTGAACCAGTATAATTACCACTTTCATCAGGTGTAAATCGGTGTATTTCACCCATCGCATCATTGTCGTTGGTCGCGTCACCATCATTGTCACTATCCATATTCCAATTAAGATCCCAAACAGTGGTCAATTCACCATTCTCAGGATCTGATGACCCAGATGCATCAAGAGTAACAATGTCGCCTGTACGGATTGCGGTGGGCATTGAAAGAGAAATTGTGGGAAAGCCATTGACTATGAGGCGTGTTGTATCCGTATCATCACCTCCGAGATCGTTGACTACTGTTACACTGATTTCGTAAATTCCAGCTTCAGTAAATGTATGACTTGTATAACCCTGGACGGTTTCGGAACGTTGGCTATCACCAAAATCCCAGTGGTATTCTGTGATGAGTGTGCTTTCAGGGGATGTCGACTCTCGCGCATCGAAATTAACCGACTCTCCAGCATTGATACTGGTTCGATCGGATTCGACTCGAGCATTCGGTTCAGGGGGGCCACCGAGGCCTGTACATCCCGCCAATATTGGGAATACCATGGTCACGATGAGAAGCAGCGCGATTTGGCGTCGCGACGCCATCGATTGTATCCCCACCACGGACATATCCTGTCGAGCCTGCGCCTTCCTTTAGAAGATTGACGATTGTTTGTTCTTTCAACACGTTATTGTTCTGGACTTCTGAGAAATCCAATGGCGAGGGTCGAATGAGAGGGTTCAAGCAACGTCGCATTCCATTCGATTCTATGGCAACAGATCCTTTGGCTGGGTACCGTGTACTCGGCTTCGATCTTGAGACCACTGGATTCAGTTCCAAAAAGCACAGGATTGTCCAATACGCACTGGTAGGGTGTGATGTGGATGGTGCCTCAATATACATTGAGGAATTGGTCAATCCTCAGATGCGTATTCCCCCTGAAACCACAAACATTCACGGGATTAGTGACAACGATGTCAGGGGCGTACCTGAATTCAAGGAATACATTTCCAAAATTTCTACGGCAATGGAAGGGGCTGTAATCGTCGGTCACAATGTAGAGAAATTTGACTGGCCATTCCTTCGTTCTGAATTTCTCCGTGCCGGACAACCCATGCCCAAACCATTAGCGATTTTGGATACACTCAAAATCGCACGTAAGCTCAAAATACCTCGCAGTCATAAATTGGGTTCACTTTGTCAGCGCTTTGGTATCTCACTGGAAAATGCTCACACCGCTGGTGCAGATGCAGCGGCGACACTACTGTTGCTCCACAAAATGATGGCATCTCAACCCCAACACTTCCGTCGAGC
>JAPKEY010000082.1 GCA_028821815.1 Candidatus Poseidoniales archaeon
ATCAGGAAGGCCGAAATTATCAACAACAACCAAGGCAAAATGTCACGGCTGAGTTCGTACAAGCCGAGTCCAGGATTGGTTCCAAACAACAGTCGTGCAACAATCAGTAGTGGTATGCTGAGCAGCAGTCCGAGTTGACTTCCACGGGCAGAATAGGCGACACCTTGGGCCGCATGTCCTGAAATTAGCATTCTGTGGCCCGGCAATAGTGCAAGAGCAGTATCGCCATCGGGTGCTCCAATCAATGCACTGGGGATGTAATTCAGGAATGTGTGTACCGTTCCCATCGAGACAATGATGGCTGCCACAGAGGACAACGGAATTCCTGCATTGACGGCTAATGGCGACATCGACAGTGCAAGCAGAGCGACGTTGTTAACGTGGAAACCTGGAATCAATCCGGTCATACAACCTAGGAAAATACCGATGAAAAATGAGCCCATGAGCCAAGCCCAATCGAGCATAAATCCTTCTAGCATTGCAATCCCTCCTATTCAGAGTGCCAGACACAGTTGAGTTCCCGGATTACCAGATGCATCCGTGGCGATCAACCGACCGGTCCAAACCTGAACACCCGTGCTGTTTCCACCTTCATCAAATCCAGTTGTAAGAGCAGTGCCATCGTCATACAGACAAATCTGTTGTTCACTTCCAGATGCGAGCAACCAGAGGTAACCATCGGTGGTTTGGTTGAGCTCCCCATTGACATTGACAAGTGTGTTCACCTGCCACGTCCAAGCATCCCAGCCAGCAGTCCAAGAGAATGTGTCTGGCGGTATATCGACGGTGCCTATTGCATACAATGGTACATCGAGCATGATTCGACCTTCAGCTTCATTCCAGACCACAGTTACGTTGTAGAATTCGACATATGTTCCCTTCTCAATCCACTCTGCGTGTGCCCCGGCAATCTGGAAGCGCAGAGTTGTCGATCGCTCAAAGTAATCCTTGCCATCACCAATGTATCCTTTGTCATAGTCTGGTGAGATTGGACTTGTTGTCCAGCCAGCGACGTTGACCTCTTGGCCTATCCATTCTGATGGATTTGAGGCAATCGTTGCCAGTGTCGTGAAATCACCAATGAGGATGCCAACTGGGTTGACCGTGTGGTCTTCATCGCTCATCTGTAAGCAAATTTGCGCCCTATCTTCTGACCATATCAGGCGCCCAGAGTACCCTTCATCGTTGAACTCGGGCAAGGTGCCATTTTCAATAATCGCCAGATTTGGGATCAGACAAATGATTCCGACATTCTCACCACCTGGTGCAACAAGCCAATGTCCGCCATCATCCCAGTTGTAGGTACCTTCAACATAGACGAGTTTGCCAATATCATACGACCATGTTTCGGCAGCGACCGCCCAAGACAAGCGCTTAGCACCGGCAGGGTGGGTGACATCGAGTGTCGAAGATTGAACCACAATTGACCAACGGTAATTTCGTTCATCCCACTGAACCCAACCGGTGAGATTGACCTTTGAACCCGCCTCAATCCATTCGGTGACCCTGCCTTGTAAAGAGACGTAGAGCCGGTGGTCACTATCGAGATATGAGGGGTTGTCAATCAAGGTGAAACTCTGCCAAGTCACATTTGGTTCAATAGCATCTGAGAGGTAACCTGAGAGGTCCACAACTTTCGAACGATAAGATTCAGCATCGGCAGAAATATCGTTCAATGAAGTCTCAATCATGATGACCTCAGAGCCGACTTTTTGGGCAATTGCCCCCATTCCCTTGGCGTTAATCCAAATTTTACCGTTGTACTGAACCACTTCACCTTCAACAATAACCGTGGAGCCAATTGGAGGGACATCGCTGGTATCATACCAACGAATTTTGACAACATGTGGGGTATCTTCAATTTGTAAATCAACACGATCCGAACCATCGGTGTAGGGGTCACGAACCCAAGAAATCAGTGTCCCTTCGATTTTGACCGTCTCCGAAAGGTGCTCGTGCACTTCGTCTATTTCGACACGATCTGGTTCGCGAACTACAGCATAGAAGTTCAGTGTTGATACTAAGAGAACCGACAAAAAGAACGCAGCCCACATCTTCGCCATGAACCTGCGTGTCATCCCCATAGGGATGAAGATTACCAAACGCGCCGGTGGCCTCATTTGCTTGACCTGCCGTGGCCATAGCGTGGCCAGAGTCCAGTCATTGGTAGTCGTGCTCCTCCTCTTGGGGGTGAGTTCGGTCCCGTTAACGTTGAAATCCACGTCAATTCGGGCTACTGAGGACACATCCCAAGAAGCAAACATCGTCACTTGGAATGTCGGCGACATCTGGCGATATGACATTGAATTAGATGCTGTAAATTTGGTTGAAGGCAGTTCGGAATTATCTGGTTCCTCCCTCGATATTGTCACTGGTGATGCAACCATCTTGGTCGCCTCTGCGATGACCTACAACGTCTCGGGACATTGGGTCCCTGCTTACCGGTTGGAAATTGATGCCTATGGGACAGGAGATGGCCGATTTCCTGAACCCAATACAGGGATTTTTGCCTCAGGGGAATTACAGGTGGATTACCATGAAACACGTTGGGTCCGCGCTTCGGATTTAGCCATCATCCATCGGGTACAATCCATCAATCTCGATTTCGATGCTTTCGGGATTTGGGTGACTGGAATCGCTGATTTCACTCACACCCATGAATATGATCCGCCACAAGAGGTGAACGACTTCCCAATGCGTACCAATGAAACGTGGAATACAGCATCTATGCATACGCAAATTTGGTCTGGAAACGGCGGTCCAATTTCTCTACCACCTGCACCCGAAATAGATGAAGAAACAATCCTCTACAACATCACCGAGGTCGGTGAAAGTCCAGCTGTATACGCGGGATGTGAGGAATCCTATCACACCTGGTGGAACAACACAAATGGTGACCTCTTGGAGGATCATTGGTGGTGCCCTGCGGTTGGCAACGATGTCTATTGGTGGACTGACGACATTGCGATGGATGGTGTTGATGCCAAATTTTGGCTGACTTCGTTTACCCCTGCGTCACCCTCCGATATTGCCATCCAAATCGAACCTTCTACCGCCGCTCTCAATCAGATGCTCAACATCACAATCACCGGGCCAGATGGTGAAGATGGCACACTCTGGCACCATGAGAACATGTACAATTTCACCCTCGTGGATGGAGAGGCGAATCTTGAGATTCCGGCAAACAATCGGATGGATGACACACCGACCAGCATCGATTGGGGTACGCATGGTATTCTCGCATGTCTAGATCCCGAGGGTACTGCGATGATTTGTGGTGCTTCCACACTGACGTTGGAAGGCAGTGCGATTGGTGCATTGTTGCGTCAGGATGCGATTGACCGTGCCCCGTTGGTTTTGGAAGTGGGGCACAACACCGCTTTGCGGTTGGGTCTTTCATTCCGATTTTGAACGACGAATTGCGGCCAAAGCGAACACACCGATTCCAACCAACAACGATGGAGCTGGAAGTCCATTGTCTGTGACAACAGTAGAGACGACATTCTCTGAAGAATATTTGTGATCAGTAAGGGTGGCTGAAAGGATCAGTGTTCCATTCACAAAGTGTTGTGTTTTGACCAAGAATCCTTCTTCGTGATACCAATCGATGCTGGTGCGAGATTCTCCGACAATTTGTTGTTCCATTCGAATGGTGGGCGTATCCCCATAATTGGCGTCACCCGTGGAGATGGTAGTTTCCTCAGCAGCAGTCCATGTCACTTGACGTGCCAAGTCTTCTGAAACACGACTTGTTTCGTTCCAGAGTGCTCGATTGATGCGCTGCTCAACAGTGGTCGTGCGCGAGATGGTTTCGGAAAAGTCCCATTCATCTCCGACATCGATACCACTGGGCCACAACCCATCGCGTTCAATGATTTCCTCAGTTACCAAACGATTCTCAAGATAATTGTCTTCTCCACCGCCACTAAACCATGTTTCCAGATAGATGGTTTCCACGCGCTTCTCAAATGCACTCGCGCCTGTAGGTATCCACACTTCGATGGTGGTAGTGACATTGAGTGTCATGGTATCATTTTCGTAATCTGAGCTGCCATCTGTGAAGTGAACGGTCATGTTCACTGAATGTTCGATCATACTCACGCGACAGTTTGTACTTTGACCGCCCAAACTGATGCTTTCACTCGCCTGAATGGTTAGGCGCATGGGTACCTCTCCGACTAAATTCAATCGATCGAATTCGGTACTTTCTGCCTCCATTTGGTCTTCATATTCCGCGAATACTGCAGCGGTCCAACCATCGTACTCAAACCAGTCTCCAGTACTGTAATTTGGCTGTGAAATCGTCATTCCAGCAGCGGTCACAGGGATGAGCAGGCCGACGACCATGACGGCGACCAGAAGCCTGCGCATACCCACCGACTCACCCCTGAGTCCTTCAATAGAACCCATTCCATGGGACCGTGTCCTTGAATAATCAGACCATTCACCCGTAGGGTGATACCATGCACTCTGACCGCGCTCGAAGTCTACTTGCCATCGCCGCGATTGGTCTGTTCGTTTTGCCGATGTTGGCTGCAGCTACACCGGTTCCAACCACTGATTTTGAAGAGGTTCCTTGGTGGGAAGACACACTGATGGATATGGACAAGGATGGTATTCAGGACAACATTTGGATTGCGATTGACAATACACAGTATGAGTGGGTTGACGAAGAAGGACGCATCGATGTCATCGTTGACTTTGACCATCTACCCACACAGGTTGATGAACGCCTCCTTGCCGATGAAGTCAACTTCGTTCATCTCCACACCTTCCATCTGATTGACAGCATCGCAGGTTCTGTTCCAGTAGAGCGCATCGAAGCACTTTCTGTACTACCCGGCGTCGTGATGGTCGAACTGGATGGAATATTGGAAATCGCCAACTCAGATGTCAAGGATACTCACGGTGTTTGGGATGTGTATGAAGCGACAGGATACAATGGCGCAGGTAGTGTTGTTGCCATCATCGATACAGGCATTGATGGAAATCATGTAGGCCTCGATGATATGGATGATGATAATTCCACCAATGATCCGAAGATTATTGCATTCTATGATGTAGTGAACAATGCAGGTTCAACCAACGGCACTGAAATCTTCCCATACGATGACCACGGCCACGGTTCACACTGTGCAGGCACTACAGCCGGTACTGGTGCGCCTACGTACGAGCACACGGGCATGGCACCACAAGCTCAACTGGTCGGCGTCAAGGTTCTCGATGGTGGTGGCTCAGGTTCATTCGCAGGTGTCATGATGGGCATGGAATGGACAGTGGACATGCGCCACGAGTTCAACATCCGTGCTGCAAGTATGAGTTTGGGTGGACCCGGTGTCATCGAATTCACCAGTGCTGAGGAAGAGAGTGTTGCACGCATGGCCAATGAGGTAGTTCGTTCTGGAATCGCCCTGTTCATCGCAGCCGGTAACAGCGCTGGGCCGGCGACAATCGGCACACCTGGGAGCGCGGAGGATGTCATCACAGTGGGTGCGCTCGACAAGGGTGAACAACCCGGAATAGCAGTCTATTCTAGCGAGGGACCAACCGAAGAAGGTCGCATCAAGCCGAACATTGCGTTCGTGGGTTCCGATGTGATGTCGGTTGAAGCCAACTCAGTGACAGGTTACACGGGGATGTCCGGCACCAGTATGGCCACACCAGGCGCGGCCGGTATCGCTGCGCTGATGTATCAGGCCAATCCCGAACTCTCACCTTTTGATGTGCGCAATATCATGCAGGAAACCTCTGAGTACAGGCAGTGCCATCACAAAGGTGCAAACCAACCCTGTGCAGAAGATGGAACCTCACTCAAACCTCGACAAAACAACGTGTATGGTCACGGCGAAGTTCGAGCTCATCCAGCAGTCATGGAAGCGGCCAATCAGGTCTACGGATTTACAGACACAGTTGCGTTGAACCTGTCGACCTCAATTATGGGTGACAACAAGGTACACGTTGGTCAAGGTCAGTCGGTCACATTCACCATTGACGGTGCGGCGGAAAAAATCCAGTGGCGCACCTGGGATATGCGCGATGAGTGGATGGATTTGGATGATTTCGAGCCTGGAGATTCATCGTTTGAAATTAAACATTCCATGTTTGTCGATCGTCTCAAGTATCTGCCGGGCAATACCATTGAAGGCAATCAAACGTTGATGGTTCGCGCTTTGCAGAATACAAATTCCAGTGCCAATGTCGTCACTCACCTGCACATCATGGGTAGCGAGAAGGCAACTGTTCAGGATGACTCAGAAGTCCTCAGTACAGGCATGATTGTCGGCGGTCTTTCCGTTTTACTATTCATCTCACTTGCGGCCGCTATTGTGCTCTACATGCAACTACAGAATTTGCGTGGGGATTCCTTGTACGAGGAAGCCATGGCAGACGCTGAACATGAGGATTAGGAATGAATCCACAGGGCCAGATTCTACTGGCTGCACTACTGGCCGGTCTCGTCGCTATTGCTGTGACGGTTGCCATTGAGAAATTCGGCGGACTTATCGGTGGCATCTTGGGGACGATTCCCACCA
>JAPKEY010000083.1 GCA_028821815.1 Candidatus Poseidoniales archaeon
TCGAGCTCGAGATCATTTCCAGAAGCGTCTTCACAGTAACCGGCGTATCTGGTAGTGGAAAAAGCAGTTTGGTTACAGGAACATTGGCACCAGCATTACAACGAGACCTCAATGGTGCAGAAACAACACCCGGCCCCCTCCGCAGTATATCCGGCCACGAAGAATTGGACAAAACCATCGTTATCAATCAAGCCCCAATTGGTCGCACACCCCGCTCAAACCCTGCTACTTACACAGGGGTGTTCACACCCATTCGCGAACTTTTCTCTGAAACCCCACTTTCGCGCGAACGCGGTTACGCCCCTGGCCATTTTTCATTCAATGTCAAAGGGGGCCGTTGCGAAGCATGCAAAGGCGGTGGCTCGATCAAACTCGAGATGAACTTCCTCCCAGATGTATGGGTCACATGCGAGATTTGCAAAGGTGCCCGCTACACGCGTGAAACACTCGAAGTCAATTGGAAAGGACGTACGATTTCAGATATCCTCGGCATGAGTGTAGCCGAAGGGGTGGAATTTTTCGCACACCAACGAAAGATACACAGGATTCTAAAGACACTCGACGATGTCGGCCTTGGTTACATTCGGTTGGGCCAACCTGCAACCACACTATCGGGTGGCGAAGCACAACGAGTCAAATTGGCGACGGAACTCCATCGCCCAGCACACCGCCCCACTGTATACATCCTCGATGAACCAACGACCGGCCTTTCGATGGCAGATGTACACCAACTCATCCAGGTACTGCTCCGGATTCGAGAAAATGGACACACAGTCATCATCATCGAGCACAATTTAGATGTCGCAAAGTCGGCAGATTGGATTATTGATTTGGGACCAGAAGGCGGTGACGGCGGCGGTGCTGTGGTTGCAACCGGGACCCCTGAAGAGGTTGCCAACAATCCACAAAGTTACACTGGACACTTCCTTTCTGCACAACTCAACAAACCATGAACCTCTTCCGGTTTGTTCAAAGACGGCCATCAAAAGCCGCCTCCCCGTAGGGGGAGGCGAATGAGTGGGTTACCAGTACACTTGATTGAGGTCACACCTCGAGAATTGCCGGGCCTCCAGGACACAAGGGGTGAGGGAATACGCAGTATGCTCTCAGCAGACCACGGCCTTTCAGTTGGCAAGGTCCGCTCGATTACAGGCTACCAAGTCAAGTCAAATCTAGATTCAGGAGAATTACTCCAAAGCTTGCAGGATTTGTTTACTGACCCTATTATTGAGTTAGGCGTCGCGAACAAAAGCTTCCTTGATGACAACTCATTATTTCCAGATCAACCAGAACTCGCGATCATGGTCGGATTTAAACCAGGAGTTACCGATAACGCAGCTCAAGCAGCCCTCGATGGATTACTCACATTATTCCCCAAACAAAGTAACGCTCAAATTGCAACGACAATGACATACCTATTCTGGGATATTCCTTCTGGCACCGATGCTCTTTGGTTGGCAAATACACTACACAACCCAATGATTGAACGGGCTGCTATGGCTAATGCTGAACACTGCTCAAACGCAGTTTGGCCCCAATTGCCATTTCCTGAACGCCCGGTGATTGCATTTGCACCCCCTGCAACAATCGATCTTGAGGTTGATGATGAAACTCTGATTAAAATTTCAGAGGATGGCCTTTTGGCCTTGAATTTAGAGGAGATGCAAGCCGTACAATCACATTACCGCGACCCAGTAACACAAGCCACAAGAGAAACTCTTGGGTTACCTCCCGCAGCCCCCACCGATGTCGAATTAGAATGTCTTGCGCAGACTTGGTCCGAGCACTGCAGCCACAAGATATTCGCCGCGAAAATTCACCACGTGGACACCGAAACTGGAGAGGACAGCGAGATCAACTCATTGTTCAAAACTCACATTATGCAACCCACATTGGATATGCAAAAACGGGTGGATTGGTTGTTGAGTATTTTCCACGATAATTCAGGTGTTATCGAATGGACGGATGATTGGAGCCTTTGCATTAAAGCCGAGACCCACAATTCTCCAAGCGCTCTTGACCCGTTTGGTGGTGCAATGACGGGCATCGTCGGGGTGAATCGCGACATACTTGGAACTGGATTGGGCGCACGTCCAATTGCTAACATGGATGTATTTTGTTTTGGCCCGCCGGACTACGATGGTGACCTACCGGGTGGCCTATTCCATCCCTCTCGAGTTCTGCGTGGTGTACATGCGGGCATCCGTGCGGGTGGCAATGAATCAGGTATTCCCACTGTAAATGGCGCCATTGTGTTTGATGATCGGTATATTGGTAAACCACTTGTTTACGCAGGCACGGTTGGTATCATGCCACGATATCTACCAGACGGACGCGAAAGCCATGACAAGACCTCGGCAGCAGGCGACATCGTCTACATGCTTGGTGGACGCGTTGGTAGTGATGGAATACACGGAGCCACCTTTTCCAGTTTAGAATTGACAGAGGAGAGTCCTAGCAGTGCAGTGCAGATTGGCGACCCCATCACACAGAAGAAAATGGTGGACATGGTCCTTGAAGCCCGAGATGCCGGCCTCATCCAAGTAATCACCGACAATGGCGCAGGTGGCCTTTCGAGTAGTGTGGGGGAGCTGGCAGAACTCACAGGTGGCGCCGAATTAGATCTAGGTGCCGTACCACTCAAACAACCAGGTCTTTCCTCGTGGGAAATTCTTGTATCGGAGAGTCAAGAGAGGATGACCGTCGGTGTGAGTGAAGCAAACATCCCTGCCTTTGAGGCTCTGGCCGCGTTACATGAGGTCGAGGCAACAGCGGTGGGTGTATTCACCAATAGTGGCGCATTCATCGTCAAACATGGTGAGGCAACGGTGGCCCACCTTCCAATGGATTTCATGCATGATGGGTGCCCCCAACTCAACCTCGAGAGTGAGTGGAAACCACCCGTACATGACAATCCAAATTACCCCACCGTCGATGAAAGTGAGATGGGCAAAATTTTGCAAAGAATTCTCGCAAGACCCAATGTTGCCAGCAAGGAATGGTGGGTACGTCAATACGATCACGAAGTCATCGCACAATCTGTCATCAAACCATTCTGTGGTGTTAATCATGACGCACCTGGCGATGCTGCAGTCATTGCACCCCTTCACGGAGATACGCGTGGTGCAGTAGTAGCCTGCGGGATAGTGCCTCGGTATTCCGATATCGACGCTTATGCGATGACAGCTGCAAGCATCGATGAAGCGGTCCGAAATGCGGTATGTGTGGGCGTTGATTTGGATAAAATTGCAGGCCTTGACAACTTTTGCTGGCCTGACCCGATTGAAAGTGAAAAGACACCCGATGGCCGATTCAAACTTGCACAATTGGTCCGCAGCAATCGCGCATTGGATGATGTTTGCAGAGCTTACAATTTACCATGCATTTCCGGGAAAGATTCAATGAAAAACGATGCAAAACTTGATGGTAAGAAAATCAGCATTCCACCAACCTTACTCTACACCGTTCTTGGTGATCACCAAGACGTTCGAAAGGCAGTATCTAGTGATTTCAAGGATAAAGGGGACGCGATTTATTTGCTCGGCGAAACACACCAAGAATTGGGTGCAAGTGAGTTGAGTTACATGCTTGCAGAAGAAACAGGTGGTGGCATTGGCAATGATGTACCACAGATAGACACTACCCGTAACCTAACTCTCTATCGGGCACTGACTGCTGCTATGGACAAAGGATTAGTGCGCAGTGCGCACGATTGCAGTGATGGGGGCCTTGCTACCGCAGTTGCTGAATGCTGCTTTGGTTGCGATGGGGCGACCACAATCAATCTTGATGCGTTGACCACAAATGGTACGGATGGATGGGGTATATTGTTTGGAGAATCATTGGGCAGAATTCTTGTCTCAGTGAAACCTGAACATACCAGTGAATTTGAGGCCGCCATGGCGGGGAATGCCCTTGCCAACATTGGAATGGTTGGTGATAAGAAAACGTTGAAATTTACTTTGGATGGGAAACCAATTCTTAAAGCAAATTTATCCAAACTTTTGGCTTCATGGAAGGACACACTGAACATGGGAGGTGGACATTGATGGCAGACACCGTTCGCGTCGCAGTCCTGTATGGGTTTGGTATCAATTGTGATCACGAAACAAAAGCAGTATTCGAAATGGCGGGCGCTGAAGCCGAGCGTATTCATGTGAACGAATTGGTCAATGGTGACAAAACCCTCGCAGATTACCACATCATGGCCGTACCTGGTGGATTCTCGTTCGGCGACCATCTTGGTAGCGGCAGATTGCTCGGCAATCGATTGCGATTTGGTATTAGGGACATGGTTCAAGATTTTGTCAAAGCCGGCAAACTCGTTATTGGTATTTGTAATGGTTTCCAAGTCCTTGTCAAGATGGGGTTACTTCCAGGTGATGAAGAAGTTAGCCTTACTCAAACCGCGAGCTTAACCCTCAACAATACCGGACACTATGAAGATCGTTGGGTCCATCTTGAATTTGATCCGAACAGCCCCTGTGTATGGACGCGTGGACTTGAACGGATACGCGTACCCGTAAGGCACGGAGAAGGAAAATTTGTTACGACAATCGATGCAAACCTCGACCAATGGGCAGAGAACGGCCAACTTGTGGTTCGTTACGTAGATTCCAACGACGCATACCCCAGTGCGGGAGACGAACTCTTACCGTTCCCAATATGTCCAAACGCGAGCATGCGTAATATCGCAGGCGTTTGTGACCCGACAGGGAGGGTGTTCGGATTGATGCCCCACCCTGAAGCGAATCACAGTACATGGTTGGGTGCAACATGGACCCGTGAAATGCCAGAGCACGGAGAGGGTGAAGGTATGGCAATCTTCCATAACGCTGTCAACTTCGCCAAAGAAAACCTTTGATTCAGGAACATTGGGTGGAACCGATTAGCAATGAAAATCCATGGTGGGGTACAAAGGTCGGGTAAAATATTATAACTAAAATTTTCCACTTTAGGTATGATGCAACAACCCGTAGCCACAGGACGCCCCGCCAGTTCAATGTCATTAATGGATGCAGCAAAGACCTGCTTTCAGAAATCCATCACGATTTCTGGACGTGCTTCACGCTCGGAATATTGGTTCTTTCAACTAACTTACCTCCTCACCGTCATCATCCTAGGAGTTATCGATGGTATGCTTGGTACACCACTAATTTTGTTGGTGATTGCATTCATCCCAGCCATATTAACCTCTTCCATCCGCCGCATGCATGACATTGGAAAGAGTGGTTGGATGATGCTCCTAATGATGATTCCATTTGTCAATTTCATCTTGATTATCATGTGGTTCGTGGTAGACGCTGGCCAGCCTCATGCTAACCAGTATGGCGAAGTTCCAACAAACACATTGAACTAAATTTCCAATACCCTTGGGAATTATAGGCGTTCTAGCCTATTTTAGTAATATGCAACCACAACAGGGCCAGATGGTTCAAGGCTTCTCAGACCCTCAAACGGTAGCGCAACCAACGATGGTAGGTGGCCAACATGTCCTGACCGTCCCTGAACAATCCCCTGCCCCAACCTGGATGGGTGTCATCATGATTCTCTGGGGCCTCTTGGTCGGCATAATCGGATTCTACAATATCATCTCAGCAACAGGAGAAGGCATCCCCTTGGTTCAACAACTGGTTGGCATCCTTACCGCCGCCGCCATTGGCGTAGGTGGATTCCTCACATTTCAACGCAAGAAATTGGGTGTGTGGCTTGGTTTAGGTGCTGTTGGCCTAAATACAGTGATGGGCATTATTGTTTCAATGGGTGTCCGTGCAGAAGCAGGTGGGGTTATGGGAGATTTACAAGGTGGATGTGGATTAATTGCCTACCTTATTTTAGGATCCTTCTGCGCGTTGATGATTGCCATCCCATTGATGGCTACAGGCAGTAACTTAGAGTGATATAACTCAATCATCGAGGAGGTCATCTAGGCCATCCATCGCATCACTGAGTTTGCCTCGTTTGGCTTTTCGCTTGGCGACATGCACATCGGCGAGAATATCACGTAATTCTTCGGGTTCATCTTGAACAGCAACATTGGCTGCGACCCGATCGGTAAGTGCAGAATCTTCACCCGCCCGATCAGATCTATCTGCATCCTCAATTTCGCGACTGGGAACAGTTCGTTTTCCTGCGTGCACATCATCAGCCTCGCCTATCCCGGCAGACATTTCCCGAGCAACCTGTACACTTGGGGGGGCATCTTTCCAAGGACTACGATTAGCCATATCACGAATCAGGGAACCTTTCGGACGAGCTTTAGCGGCCGCAAACAATGCATTGATTTCTTCTTGTGTTGGCGCTGCACGCGGCCCCTCATGCTCACCTAACAATCGAACATATCCTTGTAAGACTGGCCCGTGAACACTATCGTGATCATATCGTTGAGGATTCGACATCATCGCCAACAATTCTTGACCCCAACGCGACACTACATCATCCCCCTTTGCGAGCCGCTCGCGCACCCTTCCATGCTGCGTGATACAAGATTTACAACGGGCTAAACCCACATCATCCGGTGCATCACAC
>JAPKEY010000084.1 GCA_028821815.1 Candidatus Poseidoniales archaeon
AGAGGACCCAAACCACGTTCGGGCTCGCCTCAATCGCTGCACGGCGCTGATGGTTGAGCAAGACCACCACGCGGCACTCGACGATGTACAATTTCTTCTTGAGGCACACCCTGAACTTGATCTCGCTCGCCTTCGACGAGGTGAAATTATGCTTTCACTCGGAGAATGGGTTGAAGCAGAATCAAATTTCAGAGATGTTCTTTCCCGGCGAGGGGAAAACCCACATGCACTCATCCAACTTGGGGCCGCCTTGGTCGCTCAAGAGAGGCTCACAGAAGCAGAACAGCCTTTGAATGAAGCCATCCGATTGGATGGAGAATCTGCGGAAGGATGGTATCAGCGGGGCCTTCTTTACCTAGCATTTGGCCAATTTGAGGGGGCACTATCTGATTTCGAAACTGCTGCAAAACAAGATCGACACCATATGAATGCATTATTGCGAATAGCGGCCATTCATCATGAGGGTAAAGATTGGGACGCAGCCGAATCTGCATGGCGGAACGTGCTCAACGTCGAACCAGAGAACAGAATCGCCCGCCGCCGAATACAAGATGCAATAGATGGTCAATCAACTCAAAAGAAAGCTGAAGTTTTGACCACCGGCGGCACTACTCTTGTAGAGCTTGAAATGACTGCAACCGAAGAACTTGAAATGCCGACACAAGATATTCAGGAACAACAAATTATCGAGAAACCCAGGGGAACGGCGATGGATTGGGTAGACGCAATTGAAGTATACATCAAGGAAAATGGTGGAGTTGTCAATCAGGACTTCAAGCGTCTAGGACTTATTCCCGGTGACATTACTTCTGAGGAGCGCACCCGCATGAATGAAGAATTGGCGAATTGCTTCACGAAGCACAAGGTGAATAATTTCCGTATATTCTATTGTTCATCGATGATAATAGAACCTGATGAAGTTAAATCCCAATATGAGAAAAGCGTAAACCAAGAAGATTCGGAGTTAAACCAAGAAGATTTTGAATTTGGATTTGGCAATCTATGAACACGAAGTTCAAACAGCGCACCCTAGTCAGTGAATCATGAGTCATGGTTTGGAACCCGGAGACGCCGCACTGCCATTTGAGTTACCCAATGCCAATTCAGATGGCCCTGAGAGCTGCAGTCTATCCAACCTCACTACCGACATTGGCTGCATCGTCATGTTCACCTGCAACCATTGTCCGTACGTTATTGGAAATGAATCCCGGATCGAATCTATCGTATCTCGCGTGCGAGAGGCAGGGATTGGCTTTGTCGGCATTAATTCCAACGACCCAGACAACTATCCCTCAGACAATTGGGAGCACATGCTCAAGCGGGGGACCGTGATGACTTACCCCTATCTGCACGATCCATCTCAAGAGGTTGCTCACGCTTGGGGTGCAGAACGCACCCCTGAATTCTATCTCTTAGATGGGAATGGGACCATCACCTATCGAGGGCGCCTCGATGATTCACCTCGGGACCCAAATGTGGCAACAACCAGTGAATTATCCGATGCCATCGATGCTCTGCTCGCTGACGAATCACCAGATGTTGCTCGCACTGTCAGCATCGGTTGCTCAGTAAAGTGGAAGGTGTGAGTTTGCGCCTGGGCTTACCAGCGCGAATATTCGCAACACTACTGATGATTTTTCCCGGGAAGGTAGGCGACCGGATGTGGCGTTGGTGGTACCAGCGTTTGGCCAAAGCCAAAGCATGGGGGGATTTTGGATTCATGAATTATGGATTCATTGATGATGACAAACCCCTTCTATCAACCGAGGATGAACCTGATCGACTTTTCATCCAACTCTATCACATGAACATCCGCGATATTGAATTGAATGGAAAACAGGTACTCGAAGTCGGTTCAGGCCGAGGAGGTGGGGCCCATTGGATCGCCCGCACATATTCTCCACAATCGCTCATTGGATTGGATTATTCTGCAGCAGCAGTGAAATTGTGTACAAAACTGTACGGCCGTCAAAAGAATCTAAGATTCGTTGAAGGGAATGCCATGAAATTACCATTTGAAGATAATTCACTCGATGTCGTCTACAATGTTGAGTCCAGTCATTGCTACAGTGATATGTCAGCATTCATCGAAGAGACCTCTAGGGTGTTACGGCCAGGTGGCTACTTTGCATGGACTGATTTTCGTGATGGAGTCAGTATACAAACCCTCAACGAAATATTCGATTCAACCGATTTTGAGATTCTGAAAAGTGATGATGTTACCACTGAAGTGATTGCAGCACTGGATGAAATTAGTGATGATAAACGATCACGAATCGAAAAAGGAACGGGACGTATCATTCGTCGTAGTTTCGAGACATTTGCAGGTGTACGCGGAACCCCTGTGTATGAATCATTCACAAAGGGAGAGCTTCGTTATTATCGCTATCTTTTGAAGAAATAATCAGTATTGCTCGAGGACAAGTTCAGTTGTCGTACTGGCAATTTCTGCAGGTGCAGCCAACCACATACGGTCCAGTAATTCACGTAAGCTTACAGTGTCATCAACGTGAACAACAGCAACCAAATCGGCTTCACCACTAATCTCGTAAACGGATTCAATACCAGTCCAATTTGCAAATTCTCCAGCAAGTGAGCCAATCTCAACGCCTGGGCCGACTTTCATACGTACCAATGCAGTCAATCCAATCCCAGTTTCGCGAATGGTATAACCGCGAATAATTCCCTCTTCCTCGAGTCGACGTATACGCGTTCTGATGGTCCTTTCAGAGACACCAACGATCTTTGCAAGATCAACATATGGTTGTCTACTATTTTTTCTTAGTGCCGATAAAATTGCTCGATCAGTCTCATCCACGCTCGCCATCAACCGCCCGTCCTAATTCCCTGTTATGAACCCTACTATGGCCGAAATACAACTACAAAGTCTCCTATTTTACCCTAAAGCGGAAGAGAAAACGCCATAAAATGGAAAGAAAATAGAAACCTCCCAAATAGAGGACTTCTTAGGTGGTTGGTGTTTCGATGTGCTTGTGACGACCGAGTCGACCTACTCGAACGAGCATCTCCAAGCATTTCTCGACTCTGTCTCTGAACTATCTCTAGAGCATAAATTTCACGAGTGGTACAATGTTGAAGTCACTGCCGCAATCGATGGCTGTAAAATCCAAGGTCATGAAGTAAATACTGATTCGGGATCTTCACTACTATTCCTTCGTAAAAGCGTCGTTCTTTGTGTCCCTGAAAAAGGCCATATCGCACATTATCCTAGACACTTGATTCACTGTTTTATTGATGATTTTAGGCACAATGGGAAGCATGAAGATGGCTTGGTCATGCGAGCTGAATTATTCAGTATATCTCCAAGTAATGAGCAATTGGGCTGGGAAATAAAATGCCGCTCCGAGCGAGAGGTCCCTGAGGTCCAATCCAGCGTATCTCGTTGGCTGAAATGGCTCAATGAATGATAGCGTCACATTGACAGTGTGTCGACACTCCCGACCATCCAGAGGGACCCGATGTCATCCTACATCACTGGCCTTGAAGCCCGAATGATTCTCGACAGTCGAGGTAATCCAACCGTCGAGGTTGATTGTTATGTGGACGGCGCACTCCGTGGCCGTGCCGCAGTGCCTAGTGGTGCCAGTACTGGTAGCCACGAGGCAGTCGAACTCCGCGATGGCGACATGCGCCTTTGGATGGGTAAAGGAGTTGAAACCGCAATCACCAACGTAGTCGAAAGAATCCAAGATGGCTTGGTTGGCCTTCCGGTTGATGATCAGAGAGTAATTGATGAGACAATGATTGAGATAGACGATACAGGCAACAAAGCAAGCCTCGGTGCAAATGCAACGTTAGGCACAAGTTTGGCTTGTCTGCACGCCGCCTCCAATGTTCACCAGTTGCCCTTGTGGCGCTATCTTGGTGGACTATCTGGTGGAAGTTTGCCTGTACCGATGATGAATATCCTCAACGGTGGAGCTCATGCAGCATCCAACGTTGATGTCCAAGAATTCATGGTTATCCCTCATGGGTTCGATCATTTCCCAGAAGCCTTGCGCGCCGGAGTTGAAACCTATCATTCCTTGAAATCTGTCCTCAAAGAGAAAGGTCTGCTTGGTGGGGTTGGCGATGAGGGTGGATTTGCGCCGAATCTCCCTAAGAACGAGGAAGGACTTGCATTGCTGGTTCAAGCAATCGAACGTGCAGGGTATTCTCCAGGTGATCAGATGTCAATTGCATTAGATGTAGCCGCTCAAGAATTCCACCACGCAGATGGTTACCATATAGATGGCCGTATCATTGATGGTGAAGCACTCGGCGAGATGTATTCAGGTTGGCTTGACGAATACCCGATCGTATCGATGGAAGATGCTTTTGGCGAAGACGACTGGACAAGTTGGGCACGATTCACAAAAAATGATGGCCACAGAGTCCAAGTTGTTGGCGATGACCTCTTTGTCACCAATATGGATCGTTTAGCACAAGGTATTGAGATGAATGCTGCGAATGCTATCCTCATCAAACCAAATCAAATTGGAACGGTGACCGAGACTCTCGAGTGCATTGAAATGGCCAAAGAACACGGTTTGGGAACCGTGATTTCTCATCGCTCAGGTGAGACCAGTGACGACACCATCGCAGACATCGCAGTTGGTACACGCGCAGGCCAAATCAAGACTGGTGCTCCGGCTCGAAGTGATCGCACAGCGAAGTACAATCAATTGCTTCGAATTGCAGAACAGTGTCAAGAATACACACAACTCTACTGAGAGTTCAACCAGTCACCTAGTCTCTTGAGACCTTCTTGGATGATCTCATCTTCAGCAGCATAGGAAAGTCGGATGAACCCTTCACCACCTGGCAATGATTCCAATGGAATTACTTGCACCTTTGCTTCATCCATTGCCCGTGCTGCAAATGTGGTTGAATCCATACCGGTTGCAGTTACATCGACCATGACATAGAATGCACCTTCGGGCTGGCTGGCATTGAGTGATGGGATTCCATTTAGTAAATCCATCATAAGTGAACAGCGACGGATATAATCGTCTCTGAATTCGGCGACTGCAGCCCAATTCTTTGCCGCCTCTTCGGCTGCTGGCATGAGGAATGATGGAATGTGAGAGCAAGTATTGCCCTGCAAGCGACCCACAACCTTTGCAACAGATGTAGGCGCAGCAAAGACACCTACCCTCCAACCGGTCATCGCATGTGTCTTGCTTGGACCAGTTATCGTCATGGTTCGCTCAAAGCCACCTTCAATTGCCGCTGGGGCGATATGTTCAGTATCATTCCAAATCAATTCAGTATAGATTTCATCGGAGATGATCCACAAATCGTGTTTGATGGCTAAATCCACAAGACCCTGCATCTCTTCAGGTGTGTAGACTGCACCCGTAGGATTGTTTGGACTGTTGATGATAATCACACTTGTTCGAGATGTAATCGCTGCAGCAACATCATCGAGGTTCGGATGAAATGATGGTTGTTCACATCGGACAAGCACGGGCGCCGCTCCTACCAACTCAACTTGTTCGACATGTGTCGGCCAAGAAGGGGCCATTAGGATGACTTCATCTCCGGGCTGCGCAGCTACCATCATTGCATAGAGAAGTCCCTGTTTGGCACCAGGGGTTATGACAATCCCACCATCTTCGACAGGAATATTCCAGCGATTACGTAGATGTGAGGCCCAAGCAGTACACAGGCTCTCACGACCTTCACCACGAGTATAGTGTGTATCACCACCCCGAATCGCTTTGATCGCAGCATCAGAAATCGCACTTGGAGTATCGAATGCAGGTTCTCCAACCGTGAGTCTGACCACACCTTCTGGCGGTGGTGCAAGGAAGGCTTTGAAGCCACCTCGGAGATTGGATAAATGATCTGGAATGTTCGGCATGGTCCCACCCATTACCCCTATGGGGTAACCATTCCACACACCGATTGGCCTTGAATGTGATGGGTTCTTTCATCCGTGACACTTGAATAGCGCTTGCTTTTCGGCGGAACGCTGCACAGGTAGCAAAGCCCGGTTACGCGGTGGACTGCAAATCCACTTTACAGGGGTTCGAATCCCCTCCTGTGCTCCATTATTCTCCTTCGTCCCACGCTGTAATTTGTTTCGGAGAGGTTTCAATATCTTTCATGGTGAATGCAACCGCATCCATTTGATCCATGATTTCCGGCGCAACTCCACCTTCTCTTTCACTTCGCATGTGCATTCGAGGAGGGGGCCGTTCAGCCGTTTCGGGAATCCTTACAAAGAGGCGATAATTGCGAGAGTGACGAATGAAATGCGGAATTCGCTTTGGAGATGTGAACAAGAAAATTATACCACGATACGAGCGATCTATTACCAATGCAAATTGCGTTTTGAGAGACAATGCGGCAAAATCTGAACGCCACAACCACAATCTGGATGCACGTCGCTTGCGTGGAATCATTGTGAAACCCCCTCCAACAAGAGCGGCCGCCATCGCAGCATCGCGTGTGAATGAAATCAGTGGTCCACGAACTACTTGCGGA
>JAPKEY010000085.1 GCA_028821815.1 Candidatus Poseidoniales archaeon
GGGAGCATTATGTCCGAAGATGACTGTGGCTCGACCTTTGCCCTCCCTATGGGTGAGAATGCTGAAGTCGTACCAGTCACAATTGATGTGACTGATGATGCGATGAGTGCGATGGAAGGTGCCATGGCGAATGCCGAGGAAGGGGATGTTCTCGTCGTCAGTGTACTTGGAGGCGGATGTTCAGGATTCATGTACGATTTACAAATTCAGAACCGTCCTGGAGAAGAAGGATGGCAGTATATTTCCTGTGACGGGGTTACGATTGCGATTCACGACAAGGACAGTGTTCAATTGTCAGGTATCACTCTGGATTTTGTCAATAGTCTGATGGGTGGTGGATTCAAAGTCATCAACCCAAATGCGCAGAAATCTTGTAGTTGTGGGAAGTCATTCCGCTAACTAAACGCCCTCAAATTTCTTCAGGTCTGGTTTCGTAGGTGGTATCGCGTCTTCACCCTCTTGGAGTGTGGATGGTGTACGCAACATATCCTCAAAACTGAAAGTGCCTTGTTGCTCAACCTCGTCACCGTTGGAAATGAGATGCTCTTTCAAGGACCGTAACGGATTCAATTCCATTCGATCATGCTCTCTTGTGAAAGCATACAATACCGGATTGTGCAATTCCACAATTTGGTTTTGGAATACCATACGAACTCTGTCGGAACGAAGGCCAGCAAAGAACGAAATTTCAACCATGATGGCTACTGCGGCTGCGCTGTAGAGAACGATGAGGACAATTCCGGCAAACCAAATTGGATCTGCGAAAATTGAATTGCTTTCTCCAATTTGTGTCAGGAATAGTTGACGGCTCAATAAGAAAAGAAGACCTAACCCCACAACTGGTGCAAGAATGTCGTCAACCAAGCGTTCCATTGGTTGCATTCGTCTCTGACTGGTATCCGCAAAAACAAGTTCACCATGTGAGGCGGCCTTGACGATGACAATGACACTCGTCAGTATGAGAAATAGCACAACGGTAAGGGATATCCCCACCCATGTAGGTAAGGGCATGTATGAAACGATGAGGTAACAAAACAGTCCAAGGAATGCAGTAGTCGGGAGACGATGCATATGCTCGACCATCGCATCTTCATCACGAACTCCTTTATCCAGCCGATGAATGCCAATGATTCCCCAGTGCATCACCCGCATGACGAGGTTTACAACTTTGGATAGTATTCCGCGGTCAATGAGTAACCATTCTGCGGCCAATATTAGTGGGAAAAGTAGTACAAAAATGATGGCACCAATTAACCCTACTAGAGGTGAAAGAATCAAGACCGGGAGAAGCATGAAATGGGGCAACTTCAGGGGGTGTAATACATCCATTTCAATGCGGCCTTGGCGTGACGAATCGATTGGTAACCCTCTAGCGAGGTGGTCCAACTCTTGGCGACGTGTAGCCAGAGGTTCGCCCGCATCGAGTACTTGACGAACCCAACGCCGGTATCGGACGTGTTCCGGTTCATTGCCAACTCTGTAGGTCCACCAGAATCGTAAAGGTAGAGCCAGAATTACGGGGGTCAGCAATATGCCCACGGCAATAAGTAGGCTTGTGAAGTTCTCTGCCACAATAGTGATGCCTCACCATCCAGTCTTAACTCAAGCGGGCATCAATCTCTGATGACAGCGATTATCGAAGCGGTAGGAACAAGTCCGAAGTTGTGTGAATCCTCACTCTCCAACGGATCTGGATTGTCACCCTCGATGAACATCGCATCGCACTCAAGTCTTTTGATACGTTTGATGATTGTCGTATTTTTCAGTGGATGCTTAACAATAACGATGTCACCAGCAATTGGGGCGATGTCGAGAATCGCATTGACATACTGGCCTGCTTTCAGGGTCGGCCACATACTATCGCCATGGACACGAACCTGTACATGGTTCAACTTCCTCAACTCGCGCGTATCCACGAAATTTCACTTCGGCCCTTGACGTTCCAGAACATATTGTGGATATTTTCAATCGCATCCATGAGTTCTTGAGCGTGTTCTGAAGAAACTTCAACCTTGCATGCACTGCACAATTTAGCTGCTTGCCAAAATGTATTGTGGAGATCGGGGATGGATTCAAGGTGCTGTGGCTTGAAGAAATCTGTCCAAAGAACAAGAAGTTCATCCTTACACTTTTGTGCTTCTTCTTCCTTAATCGCTGCATAACGAGACATTGTATTCACGTATGCTGCCATGGCACTACCATTGCTAGTATCTGGACATTCTAAGGCTAGCATTTTCTTGGTCATCGATTGAACAGCTTCACCGGCGATTCGTGCACTTGCGGGGTCGTACACACCACAGGGGCCATCACAATGGGCTTCGGCATCAATTATCGGCAGTTGCTCTTTTGACATGACGTGACCCATACGAGTGCCGTCTATGAACATGCGTATGTTGATGGAGTGCATGCAAACCCCGGTTATTGTGGCCCGGATTGCAGTGACCGATGGAATGGCAGAGGAAGCTGTCGCAAAACTAATTGATGCCGGACATGAAGTTGACTTGAGCCCTGAAAATCTGAACGGATTTGATGCTATAGTCATACGTTCAGCAACCAAAATGACCCCTGATGCAATTGCAGCAGCCCCATCATTACAACTCATTGGCAGAGCAGGTGTTGGTGTAGACAATATTGACTTGGACGCGGCGACAAATGCTGGCATCATGGTTTGCAATACACCGGGCTCTTCCACGCAATCTGTGGTCGAATTGACATTGGGTCATCTACTCGCTTCAACTCGACATATTCCTACTGCAGACCGAGATTTGCGTGCAGGGAAATGGACTAAGAAAGTACTCAAGGGAACTGAATTGTCTGGCAAACGACTCGGTTTCATCGGATTTGGCCGAATCGCACAAGGTGTCGGCCGGGTTGCACAAGCAATTGGCATGGAATTGCATGCCTATGATCCGTATTTACCCAAGCAAATCGCCACTGAGCAAAATTGTGCCCTACACGCGGATGTAAATGATGTGTTTCGCTTGTGCACACACATCGCAATTCATTGCAATTTAACCGATGAGACCCAACACCTTGTCAATACTGAGACTCTTGGAATGATGCCAACAATCGGTGCAGATGGGACAGAATGCGGCAACCACTTGGTCTCATGTGCACGGGGTGGAATCGTCAGTGAAGCGGATGTCCTTGTGGCATTGGAAAATGGAACGCTAACATCCTGTGCGCTCGACGTGTTTGAGGTAGAGCCTGCTGGCGATAACCCGCTCCTGCAGCACGAAAACTTCCATGGCACACCCCATATTGGTGCAGCAACCCAAGAGGCGCAAAGTAGAATCGGTTTTGAGATGGCCGATTTACTCATCGGATTCTTCAATGATGAAATCCCACAATCTGTAGTGAATCGAGCAGTACTCGAGTGAAGAGTTCTTGAGCCATCGATTTCCAATTGGTAGCATGCGAGAGCGAATCCTGATTCATTGTGATTTAGATGCGTTCTTTGCAGCTGTTGAAACCCTTCACCACAATTTAGACCCTGATGTTCCACTAATCATCGGTAGTGACCCTAAAAATGGGCAAGGAAGAGGTATTGTATCAACCTGTAATTACGCAGCCCGTGAATTTGGAATTCGAAGTGCTATGCCTATTTCTGAAGCGTGGCGACGCTGTCCGGGCCAACCTTTGGGCCCCGCCCTGTATCACCGAGGCACACACCGGTTGTATCGACATGCATCAAATCGAGTGATGGCAATATTGTCACAGCATGCGGGCAAGTTTGAGCAAGCCAGTATTGACGAAGCCTACCTTGATGTGACTGAACAATGTGGTGGTGATTGGAATCGTGCTGAAGGACTCTGTCGGCAGTTACAGCAACTGATAATGGCTGATATTTCATTGAGTGCATCATTTGGGATAGGCCCGACAAGGGTTGCTGCAAAAATGGCTAGCGAGGCGCGAAAACCAGGCGGTATATTCCTCGTTCACCCTGGTGGATTACAGGAGTTTTTCTCATCACACCCTTGTAGAGCTGTGCCAGGGATTGGGCCCAAGGCCGCGCAAATGCTAGGAGAACTTGGTATCATGATGCTATCTGATGCCTATCGCGAAGGACCTGATTTAATTACTGATGCTGTCGGATCAAGAAGAGCAAAAATGCTCTGGAGAATTCTTGAAGGTGATTCTTCGAATGAAGTCAGCGCACTGCGGTCAAGGAAAAGTATTGGAAAAGAACGAACTTTTTCTCATGATGTCAAGGAAACGGAGGTCGTGTTCGATATGCTAGAGAACCTCATAACACAGGTCACTAGGAAATTGCGAAACCTAGAAATCACTGCCCGGAATGTCGAAGTTAAACTTCGCTATCGAGGATTTGAAACGGTATCACATGCAAGGAGTTTAGCAGTATCGATGGATGATGAAGAAACTTTCAAGCGTATTGCGTCTCGATTGTTGGCCAATGTGTATGACACAACACGATCTGTTCGGTTGGTTGGGTTTCGAGTTGGGGATTTAGAAGCACCACCTAATAGGCAGGCCACACTTGATACGTTTTCTGAAGAGGAATGAAGTCAGATAAGTTTGTGCATGGCTGTTAATTCAGTAGTAAATTCAGATAATACTGCTGGAATGGTAACCCCTTCAATTTCAGCATTTAAACTGAGTCCCTGATCTTTCTTAGCACGCCATGTTTCACTGTTAAAGTCACACAAGAAACCCGTCAAATTTCGCAACCTTACTGCATCATCGTCATTTACAATCAATGATTTCGGATAGTTACGAACATCTACTGCACTCTCACCATACAGTGTCTCACTCAAATGATGCGTGAAAAAGGGGCAAATTGGACTGAATATTGTCAACAAATCTTTGACTATTCGATGGATGGTCCACGAGGCATTCCGATCATCCGCGTAAAGACGACCTTTTGCCATTTCAAGCCAGTGACTCGGTAGAACGTCTGTCGCAAAATTCTTGATGATGCGGGTTGAAGTGAAGATGTCAATTTCCCGCCATCCTTTTTCAACATCCTCAAGAACCTGCGCAAATTCTGACAGAATCCATTGATCACCGGCACAAAGGTTACTGGGGACATCATTGAAATTTACTGGAATAGGAAATTGAGAGGCGAATCGTGCAATATTGAAAATCTTCGTCAAAACACCAAAATATTTCGATTCTATCTCTTCTGGATTGATGTGGAAATCATCTCCAACCTGAGCATCACATGCCTTCCACAAGCGGAAGCACTCACTGCCAATTTTGTTGGCTTTCAATTGTACACTCTTGTCGGGGCCCTTAACTCTCCAAGCCCCAGTTCGGCCCCCTGCACCGCACTCTAGCACACTATCTGCGTCGATCCCATTGCCCAATGATTTCGACATCTTTCTACCCCAAGGGTCCATGCCCAAACCATCGATCCAAACATTTTGGAAGCCCGGTTTGTCCATCAGCAAGGTGCTTTTCAACAAAGTGTAGTACAACCATGTGCGGACAATTTCTTTGCCCTGGGGGCGGATTCCAGTTGGGAAGGCCTTCTCAAATGTGTCAGGGTCATTCAGATATCCAGATACAAACAAATTAGAATTTGAAGAATCCATCCATGTGTCGAACACCTTTTCTTCACCATAGATAGTCCCAAGAGATTCTTGAAGTTCTGAAAGTCCACCCAATTCCTCACGAGTTTCACGATCCAAAACACGACTATCAGTAGGGGGTTGTTGACACCATGGTTGCACATATGTTCCAGCTGGAGGAACGATGACCTTGGTCGAATCTTCAGAATACCAAATAGGTATTTCAGTGTGATACCATCGACGGCGGCTGATGGGCCAATCGATGCTTACATTTTCCATCCAATCAACTAAAAATTGCTTGTTCCGGGGGGGAATGAAATTAATTTCATCAACGTGTTCCCGCATTCGATCTTGAATATGGGTTTGGCGGACATACCACTCTTTGAGAAGAATAATTTCAACGGGATTTTTCCCTCGCTCTGACACAGGTACATCCTGATCTCGCACCTCGATATTTTCTATGCGGCCATCTGTATCAAGTTGAGTGATGACTGCCTCACGAGCTTCCTTGACTTTGAGTCCAGAGAGTGGGCCTGAAATCGGGGTCATACAGCCATCCAAATCAATTGCTTGGAATGGTGCAAGACCCATGTCGCGGAACACGGCAACATCGTTCTGGTCCCCGAAAGAACAAACCATCAAGACACCTGAGCCAAATTCTGATTTGACAGAGGGGTGCGTGCGAATTTCAACTTCTGTTGAACGACCCTCGACAGTGACTGGAAGAATGGCTTTCTGTCCAACAAGATGTGTGTATCGTGCATCGTCTGGATGGACAACCACAACCCCACATGCACAAATCAATTCAGGGCGAGTGGTTGAAATTATCAATTCCTCACCGCTGTCAGTCATCCATTTGACATCGATAAGTTGTGTTTTTCGCTGCAAACGCTCAACCTCAGCATCAGCGATTCGAAGCAGTCCACGATCTCCGATTTGTCCGCC
>JAPKEY010000086.1 GCA_028821815.1 Candidatus Poseidoniales archaeon
AATTATTGATGGACATATTTACGAAGTTGCTTTTGATGGAACCGATGCTGATGCTGAATTTTTAGAAAAATCAACTGGGTTGACAATTCTTGGTGATGCAATGGAAGAATTTTCCGACGATCAGATTTGTATCGCTACCGGTAAATCAACCCGTCGTAAACAACATTTAGCTCGAATGTATTAATCGCGAGCTCTCCACCCATTTACGATGTACCACACGCTCATCAATAGTAGCAGCACATCAGGTATGCCAATATCGCCTGTCGGACTCCATGCTATATGTTCATCCATACGATGGAATTCCAGCCAATTTAGTTTCATACTGCTTGAACATGTCGCGTGCACTTCTACTGCACAACTTGCGAGTATATTTCCAAATCCGCAAAATAAGTTTACAAGAACACCGGTCGTTCCGAGTAAACCACCAAAAATACTCAATTTGTGTTTTATCGAACGCCCTGTAACCCCTTCATCTTCTATCGAGACAGATGGATTGGGTGGCATGTCTTCTGGCATCGGAAGTGGCAGACCACCTTCGGGCATGTCATCGATTAGTAAATCAGCACCATCAATTTCAGAAAATTGCTCAACAAGGGCACGTTTTGTTTCCCCTCGTGATATTCCAACATTGTCTAAAAATTCGGTCCCATAAATTCGCTCAGCCAAACTAGCCAAGACGGGATCATCGGCGATTTGCTGGGCTGAAAGTTTGCCATCAAGGAGTTCCTTGAGACGACTATCATCCTCACTCATGCGTTCCCCTCTGATGGGTGCGTGCCCCCACCTCTTCATCAAGGCTATGGAGCCGGGGGGGGTTCATATTTACCTCCGAGAGATTGCACGTTGGGCTGCTTTCGAGATATCATTGGCCTTCATATGGAGCATTTCAAGCAATTCATCACTACCACCCGACTCTCCAAATCGATCTTGAACACCAATTCGCTCAACCGGAACCGGATATTCTGAAACAATACATTCGGCTACCGCACCACCAAGACCCCCGATGATGGAATGATCTTCAGCAGTTACAATCGCACCACATCGCTTGGCTAGATCAACGATTAATTCTGTATCTAATGGCTTGATTGTATGCATATCTACAACTGTGGCTTCAATTCCCTGTTGCGATAGTGATTCTGCTGCATCAAGGGCCTCATTGAGCAATACACCACACGCGATAATGGCTACATCATCTCCAGTTCTGTGGATATGTCCCTTGCCGATTCGCAGTTGGGCGGCCGATTCTTCAGTGTAAGCACGACTGACTTTATTTCTGGCAGTGCGCATGTAGGAAGGTCGTTCATGGTGTCTTAGGGCAAGTGTCAATGCTTTTGCTGAAATATCGTCGCATGGATGCATGACTGTCATGTTGGGTAATGTGCGATATATAGCTAGATCTTCAATCGATTGGGCACTGGAGCCATCAGTTCCCGTATGGATTCCACCGTGGCTACCACAGAGGTGAACAACAATATTTGGCCTTGCGATTCCATTGCGAACTTGCTCGAATCCTCTTTCACTGAAAATAGCAAAAGTGGAGGCAAATGGAATATATCCGGATGTCGACATACCAGCAGCAACCAGCATCATATTTTGTTCAGCGATTCCTAAACTCACAGTATGGCTTGGCTTTTCGGCTCTAAACATGCAAGATTTGGTAGATTTACCGAGATCCGCTTCTAAAACTACTACTCGGTCATCACCGACCATTTCGAGGAGTGCTGCTCCGTAGCCATCTCGGCTCGCTCCACCACCGCTTGGAGCACTCATGATAATTCCTCCATAGCCAAATTGAATTGTTCTTCATTGGGAGCTGCTCCATGGAACTTGGGATTGTTTTCCATGTATGAAACTCCTTTTCCTTTGATTGTGTGCATCACAATACATGCAGGTCCATCAATCACTTGATCGGCCCAATCGATCGCGTTGACAACCTGCTGCATATCGTGCCCATCAATTTCCATTACCGCCCAACCAAAAGCAGCAAACTTTTCTGCAACATCGAACATTCGCATTTGTGATTCACAGAAATCATCGTTCTGGATACCGTTACGATCAACGATTACGTTCAAATTTCCAATTTCATGATGTACGGCAGCCATCACACCTTCCCAAATTTGTCCTTCTTGTAATTCTCCATCACCAAGCATCACCCATGCTGTACGATCACTATCATCCAGTGTTGCGGCAAGTGCGCATCCTATGCCGAAGGATAATCCCATGCCAAGGCTACCCGCACTGAAATCAACACCAGGGCACCATTTCATGTCCACATGACCTTGGCAACTTCCACCGAGTTTTCGGTATGTCCACAAATCAGACTCAGTTAGAAACCCACGTTCATGCAGAATAGAATATACACCAGGGCTTGCATGCCCTTTGCTCATGATAAATCGGTCCCTATTACCCCACGTGGAATCATTTGTATCTACACGTAATCGGTGACCATACAGGCCAGTTAGCATGTCAATTGCGCTCAGGCTTCCACCTGGATGCCCTGCACCAATTCCATATACCATTCGAACTATGTTACGACGACATCGTTTAGCCATCATTTCTAGTTCAGCGATATCCAATCCCATGCCTCGTTCAGCCATGCCATCCCTAATTTGGTCCTCACTCGGGGGGTCTTTGAGCGTTGCCGCAATACAATGCGAATTTCAAGAGCGCATTGATGGTGGTTTCAATGAGTTGATGAATTTACGAATTCCATCTACCGCAATCGCAATCCAATCAATCAGCAGGTTGCCACGTCCATTCTTTGAACGTGGCATACCACGCGTCGCAAGATAAGTAAAGACCAAGAAGAACCAAATAAAGAAAAGAAGAGATAGCCAAGTAGGAAGAGTGCCAATAACTCGTTCATCACACATTGAATGCCCAGTTACAGAATCAACGTAGGATTCGCTACAGAACCACTCAGCAGGAACTCGTATTGGCTTGACCAAATTTGCAATAACAATGAACATGGCAACAACTACACCCATTAGAGCTTCACCAGCAATCATTCCAGCCGAGAGTAGCAAACCACGTTTTGCGACTTCAGTACCTGCTTCAAGCGCCTCATCAGTAGGATCCCCTGACAATGAACCATCTACTCTCAGATGAGTGGTTCGCAATACGAAATGACTTAGAAGGCCGCCGATGAAGATGGTGGCTGAAAGATAGAATGGTAGATACATCCCAATTGCAACAGACATTACAGGTAATCCCTTCCAAATGATAAGTATCGCAACTAAAACGCCCAATCCAAGCATTGGATAATTGACCGTCCCCCCGAAAATTCCTTCAATAAGTGTGCCAATAATTTCAGCCTGGGGGGCAGCCAAGGCACTGGAACATGTTGGATCATTGACAGGGGGGTTTGACATACAATATGTGTGTGTAATTCTATATGCATCATTGAGGACGACCAAAGTAAGTGGTGCCATCACAGCTCCAGTAATGACTCCAACAATTTCCGCAATTTGCTGCTTCCATGGTGTAGCGCCTACCAAATGTCCAGTTTTCAAATCCTGCATTACGTCACCTGCGATTGCGGCATTTACAGCAACAACACTAGCAATAATCAGGGTCGCATACATCAATTCATTTTGCTCCATTCCCAATAGCAGATCTCCAACAATCCAAACAAGTAGGGCTGTGGCCATCAATGTCGCGATTGTCATGCCTGAAACTGGTGAATTGCTTGAACCTACGACACCCGCGATATATCCAGCAACCGCTGAGAAGAAAAATGCAGTCATGGCCAAGAATAACGACCCTACTGCACCCAGGATTATCGACTCCATCATAGAAGCACCTTTCAGATTTAATCTCCATGTGTAGAAGATGAAAGTTAGGATTACGATTGCAATCAATACTGGCATCATTTTCTTCATAGGTAAATCTTGTTCAGTTCGTGGTAAACCTTGCACATCGTCGCCTAAATCAGAACCGAATACGCGCTTAACACCAGTCATGATTGTCTTTCTCATTGACCAAAGGGTCCACAGCCCGCCTACAACCATGCATCCTACACCGACAAATTTGACATGTGTACTCCATAGTGAATGGGCGCTATGTGCGAGATCCATGCCCCCACTTGGCCACCCATGAACCAATCCATAAACTGGCGTAATTAACAGCACGCCGATAATGGCTCCAGTGAAAATATATGAGGCAATTCGTAACCCGACTATGTAGCCTACTGAAAGGAGTGCTAGAGATAAATCAGAAGCACCATAAATTCGCGCTCCAGCAATATCAATTCCTGCCATAACTTTCCCTTCAGCGATTTCAAATCCTTTGACAAACCATCCGTATAATGCACCCAAACCAAGCGCATAGAGAATGACAATCAAAGAAGAACCACCTTTTTCACCAGCGACAAGTACTTCTTCGCAAGCTATTCCTTCCGGATACAATAACGCTTCCTCAACAATGAATACACGCCGCAATGCAATGGTGAAAATAGTACCCAAAACTCCTCCAAGAATTGCGACACAAAATACGGTAACAAAATTCATGTCACCTGCAAATCCCATTACAAGAAGTGCGGGCATGGTGAAAATGATTCCCGCAGCTAGTGATTCTCCTGCCGAGGTCATTGTTTGGACTATATTATTTTCGAGAATTGTCACATCCTTGAACTTCATTAATCGAAGAAGTAACATCGACATAACTGCAGCTGGAATAGATGCGGATACTGTCATCCCCATGTAGAGTCCAAGATACGTATTAGCGGCAGTCATCAGCGCCCCCAATATGATACCGAGGACAATTGCACGGACTGTTAATTCTGCAATATTCTTGTCAGCGGCCACGTATGGTGTGTGGATGGCCGTCATATCCCCACGACTTCGATTAGGATTGTCAAGCATCCGGTTGACCAAACAGAAAATGTTCAGGTCCCTACTGGGACCTCTAACATGAGTATCATAAGCAAGCGCACACCACGACATTGTGTTCATATGTCAGCGGATGCTATGAAGTCCGACCATCCCGAAGGGGAGTGGCACGCACTTCCAATCGAGGAAGTGTTTGAGGTGTTGCAATCACACGATGCCGGTTTGTCCAACGATGAAGTCATTCATCGACGTGAATTATACGGTGAAAATAAACTCGATGAGAAACCACCAGTCCCGAAGTGGAAACGTTTTCTCGAGCAATTTCAGGACCCGATGGTGTACCTATTGGTCATCGCTGCTATCATCGCATTTATCTTTGAAAGAGACGATATTGGAACTCCGATTTTTATTGTCATCGCACTTTCACTGAATGCATTTTTCGGTTATTTGCAGGAATCACGTGCGGAAGAAGCAATGGAATCTCTGAAGAAATTGTTGGTGAGCCATTGCGTCGCTCTGCGTGATGGATCAGAATTCAAGGTGAGTATCGAGGAACTCGTACCAGGTGATGTAATTTGGTTAGATGACGGATTGAATGTGCCAGCAGACATCCGCATTTTTGAAATTCACCAATTGCTTGTTGATGAATCAAGCTTGACTGGTGAATCTAATGTCATACACAAACAAATTGAGCCTGTGTCTGTGGATTCTATTCTACAAGAACAATCCAACATGGCATTCATGGGAACTGTTGCTTCAAGTGGTCGAGCGAAAGGGATCGTCACTAGAGTCGGCATGAATACAATTCTTGGTGGGATTGCATCAGGTATCAGTGATGTTACTACTCCAAAAACTCCACTTGAGGTCAAATTGGAATCACTCGGCAAATTCCTAGGGGGAATTGCAGTTACATGTGCAGCATTGTTGCTGTTACTCCATGTCGTCAAAGCTTGGGGAGAAGGGTCTGTCGATAGCATGTATGATGTGATTGCTGAACAGTTTCTTGTATCGGTAGTGATATTCGTAGCAATTGTACCTGAGGGGTTACCAATCATTTTGGTAATATCTTTGTCAATGGGTATGCGAAACATGGCGCGACAAAAAGCCATTGTTCGGAGAATGAAGGCTGTTGAAACATTAGGTTCAACCACTATAATCTGTACTGATAAAACTGGTACAATTACGCGGAATGAAATGACTGTTCGAGCATTCCTAATCAATGGTGAGAGTTATGGTGTATCGGGCCGAGGTTTTGATCCTACAGTAGGAAGACTGCAGAAGGGTGGTAAAGATTTACCCGAGTCAGAACTCGCTGAATTACATACAAATATTGCATTTCGGCAGGCGATTGCTGCATGTTTACTTTGTCAAAATTCCAATCTAAACCTCATCGATAATGAATGGCAGTCTGTTGGAGATCCTACAGATTCAGCCTGTGCAGTTTTCGGCTGGAAATTGAAGGAATCTGTTGACTCATATCGCCGTCGCCACCCAAGATTCAGGGAATTCACGTTCGATCGAACAAGGAAAAGAATGACTACAATTCACGAATTTGATGGGCAGAGGTGGGCATTTTCTAAGGGAGCTCTGGGGCCTTTCATGGGTGTTGCAACCCATATTTATGAGAATGGCGAAGTTATTCCA
>JAPKEY010000002.1 GCA_028821815.1 Candidatus Poseidoniales archaeon
CATCGATGGAACAAAGGTTGGCCAAGTCAAATCCATTCGAATTGGAGATAATTCGCACAAAGAGGCGAAACAAGGTGATGAAGTTGCAGTTGCAATCCAAGGTGCAACGGTTGGACGCGGAATCGATGAAGAAGACATCCTGCTCGTCGATGTGCCGGCAAGCCACGCTAGGCGACTACGGAAACTAGAGTTGACTGCAACCGAACAAGAGGTCCTCGACGAACTCACGATACTACATCGCGCAGATAACCATTTTTGGGGTCGTTAAACCATTCAGTACCTCATTCTAAGACGGAATTGAGGACTTAAATCTATGATGATTTCATGACCCCTCGACCCCCAACGTTGAAGTACGAATTGCAATGGTCCAGCGATGGGTTAACACCCGGGATGATACCATGTCAGCAGGGATGGCACAAGCAGGCGCAGGCCGCACAAAGGACCTCATTTCAACTGTGAGTTCAATTTCTCATACATTGATGGCTGAAGTCCCGAAGGTAATCATTGGTAAAGAGGAAAACTTGCTGCGTGTTACTGTTGGGATTCTCTCAAATGGAAATATGCTATTGGAAGACTTCCCCGGTCTTGCCAAAACCTTGCTTGCAAATACATTTGCAAAAGCACTTGGCTGCAAATTCAAGCGTGTCCAATTCACACCTGATCTACTACCATCTGACATCATGGGGACATACATGTACGACCAACAGGCTGGTGAATTCAAACTCCGACCTGGACCATTGTTCACAAATCTTCTTCTCGGTGACGAGATTAACCGTGCACCACCCAAGACGCAAGCAGCACTGCTTGAAGCAATGGAAGAAAAACAGGTGACGATTGAAGGTATCACGCACAAATTACCTGCACCTTTCGTAACAATGGCAACTCAGAATCCGATTGAACAGGAAGGTACCTACCCTCTCCCTGAGGCTCAAATGGACCGCTTCCTGATGAAGATGTCAATGGGCTACCCTGATCGTGCAGAAGAGAAGGCAATCATTGCTCGCCGTAAGTTACGAGGAAAAGATGGGCACGATGTTGAACAGATTACATCTCCAAAGAAGGTTGTTGCTATGCAAAAGGCGCTAGAAACCGTCCACGTTGACCCAGCAATTCTCTCTTACATCGTTGAAGTTGTTCATCGATCTCGTGAAGATCACCGTGTGATTACCGGTGCTTCACCTCGAGCGAGTCAATCTTTGTTCAAGACCGGGCGCGCATCTGCTGCAGTCGATGGTCGAGACTATGTGATTCCTGACGATATCAAGCGGGTGGCTCTACAAGTTTGTAGTCACCGTGTCTTGCTCAAACCTGAAGCAAAGATTCGCGGTATCACTGGAATGCACATCATGCGCAAAATCCTCTCGGAAGTTCCAGTCCCGGTCATTCAGTAATCACCTGTAAACGATTACAGACCACTCGATTGGGCGAGTGTTTCAAAGAGGGGCTTGGGTGAGGACGTCGTGTTCTAGCCGAGGTTGTTTATATGAATCCATACAAGATGATCATCGCAGTCACCAATCAGAAGGGTGGTTGTGCAAAGACAACCACTGCAGTCAATATCGCCACTGCACTTGCCAAAGGCAATAAAGAACAGGATGGGTTTCCTCCTGCAAAGGTTCTGTTAGTAGACTTAGATCCACAAGGAAACGCTTCGACATCATTTGGAATCGATAAGAGCAAGTTGGATCGAACTGTGTACGACCTTCTCATGAATGATCTCGGCGAGGAATTGCCAATCCTAGAGGACTATCTCATCGCACCTGACATCATCACTGACTCTATGCAAGAAGCATGGAGGCAGAATAATCCCGATAAAAATCCTCCACGAACGATGGGTGTGAGAAATCTATGGCTTCTTCCAAGTAATATCCAATTATCTGGTGCAGAGATTGAATTGGCGACCAGAATCGGGCGGGAAACTCGTCTGAAAGAGGGTTTGGGGCCAGCATTCGATGAATTCGATTACATCATCATCGATACACCACCAAGTCTCGGCCTACTCACCATTAATGCCTTGGCTGCAGCAAACTGGGTATTGATTCCAGTACAGACTGAATATTACGCATTGGAGGGCATGAGCCAGTTGATGAATTCAATCAAACTAGTTCAACGCCGAATCAACCCTAATCTCAAGTTATTCGGTATCGCACTGACAATGTATCAGAAGAGCAAACTATGCAACACGGTCCAATCAGAGGTTCGACGACATTTTCCCACTCATGTATTCAAAACTGTGATTCCAAGAAATATTGACATTGCCGCAGCACCATCTGACGGTGCACCAATCACAATTCTGAAGAAACCAACACGATCGAACAAAGGGAGTCAATCATATTGGTCTCTAGCCAAAGAAGCCCATCTCCGTGTCTTGAAAATTCGGCACAAATATGGGATTTCTGAACCCAATCGACTTCGTCAACATCAACTACGAACCGGTGAATAGCCGTACAAACAACCGACACGCTCAAGTTGCTTAGGGCAGGGCTTCGCACCGGTGACAACATGGGTTCCCCGAATATGACCTCTGTCAGCGTCTCCTTTGATGTGAGGCGACAACTGAATTCAATGCGAGCAATGGGCAACCACGACAGTGTGGATGACCTATTGACTCAAGTGCTACAAGAATACCGAATGGCGCAGCTACGAGCAGAGGCAGACAAACTGCGTAATCGACTACGAGATATCGGCCAAACCGATGTCGAGGCACTTGTCGAACGGCTGGGACATTCCCCCTATGGTGGTTGAATTGAAAGGACAACCGCCTGCTTATTCCGTCAACGCGTCAACTCTTTTTCTTGGATTGATGGATGGGGGAAGCAATGCGAGGATCCTTCTTGATTTAGCTGCGGCAAATGAAATTGAATTACACGCTGAGCCTTCTGATTGGAACGGATTATTGTGGCTTATTTCTACCGCATTAAAGGAAACTGGTGGGGCATACTCTGGTGAGGATTATGCCTCACTTCGAAACAATCTTCCTGTGACCTTCCACTGAGGGTTAATTTCCGCCGTGGCGTTCTAGCCACTGATGACCATACCAACGCCACTGCTCCGTTGTCCAACCTTCAGGCAAGCCACCAGATGGCACAGGAGCTGCTTCGGCTGGAGGTTGTTGTGTTTCAGATTCAGGGTTTTGATCAGGGGTCGACTCATCACCCATTTCAATTTCTTCAACAGCAGGGGATTCTTCTGATGCAGTAGCTGAATCTGTCTCTGAGGAATAATCCGGTTCCGAAGGTGGTTCATCAGAGGGAAGTGCATCATCATCAACGATACCTTCTTCCATGTCTGAATCATTTTCGGATCCCTCGTCAATGTGGTCATCGCCCCATGCCTTCTG
Organism: Candidatus Poseidoniales archaeon; assembly: GCA_028821815.1. Classification (GTDB taxonomy): domain Archaea; phylum Thermoplasmatota; class Poseidoniia; order Poseidoniales; family Thalassarchaeaceae; genus MGIIb-P. The sequence continues at coordinate 3,341 of JAPKEY010000002.1, forward strand.
TTCATCAATCCCACCTCGTGATTCGAACTTGTCCCCACTTTCCCAAGCATCCAATTCACGTGTAGCATCCTGATGTGTATATTGGGCGTCTGGTTTACGTTTATTGCGAATGTTTCCTGCTACCCTGATAGTTCCAACAATTCCCAACATGGCAACGGCCATCACACCTACAATGCTGACTGCTATTACTGCAAATTCTTTGATTGAATCCATCATATCAACACTTTTTTCATCAGCATGGAGAGTTAAATTGTCTAAATCTGTATCGTCAGTTGAGGTGCTACAGGCTTCAGTATCACCTGTATGTTTAGCACAATGATCTTCTAGAGTTTGAATTTCCGGATCTGTGTCATTGTAGTCACTGTTGCTTCCAGCACAGTCACGATCATGATCAAGCCATTCCGTACGAAGACCTACCATCGTACATTCGCCAAAGGTAGATTCGGTGTTGTCATCATAGCCATCACTATCTTCATCAACACAGCCATAGCGATTGATTGAGGTGTATGCATTGATTCCGGGGTCGTACATATTTGCTCTTGTACTCGTACCTGCAAGTGTAGGACAAGCGTCACCTCTGAATCCACTCAAATTGTCGCCGTAACCATCTCCATCTGAATCCCGCCATTGGCTATCATCCATATGGAAAGCATCTGCATTTCCTGATGGGTGCGCATCTTCACCATTCCCTGGATCAGACCAACCATCACCATCGGTGTCTTGACAACCCAAACGATCGAGGATAGAACCACCTGATTGATTGATACAGGCATCGGGTTGGGTGGCACCTGGTTCTTGGTTGTCACCATATCCATCTCCATCTGTATCCATCCACTGTGTTGAATCATCTGAGAATTTGTCACCATCCTGTCCATATTCATAGTCTCCGTAGCCGTCACCGTCAGAATCGGATTGTTGCGACGGGTTATTGGGAAATGCATCGGCATTATCACCAACAGTGTCTCCATCTGAATCTGTATTTTCTGTTCCATCAAAGGGAAATACGTCTGCGTTGTCGCCAATCCCATCAAAATCTGAATCCATCCATTCCGTAGAATCATCAGGGAAAATATCGAGACCATCTACAACACCATCACCGTCACGATCTGCATCGAGAAGGTGTACCTCTGAATTAGTGCTAAAAGATGTGAGAATTAAGACACCGGCACCGGCAGCTGCTCGGAAACCAACTACTTCGCCTTGCACTGTGAAGTCTTGTTCTTTCGTTAGACTATTGATATCAATCGAGAATACTTTTCCATTCGACATGCCAATCATCAAGCGATCACCTAATTCTTGCAAAGAATGGCCTTGACCAATAGAACAGAGATTCATGGAATGGTCACGAATCCAACTTGAAGTGTTGTGTACGTCCAATCGACAATTATCTGAAAGGCTGAACAACAAAGATTCATCAACACTAGAGGAGATTTTCAATAAGGGGAACGATGAGTCCACCAACACTTGAATTAATGTACCATTTTCATCATGGATTCGGATTTGCTTATCTCGACCTGATGTGAGAATATTCCCGTCAGTAAGCGTGATTACACTTGTAATACCATTCGTGTGGCTACTCGTAGATACACCTGAAGGCGTATTGGCTTGACCATCCCACTCTACTGCATGTTTTGATGTACGCTTGGTGACCCACAAATCACCATCACGATCCCATGCCAATGCATCCACAGGTTGACCTACACTGAATCGATAAAGTTCTTCCATATACTCTATCGATATGACAACGGCTCCAGTTGAGGTGCCAACTGCCAACAATTTGTCTTCTTCGTTGTAGTCACCTGCATAGAGTGTGGCATTCGTAAATTCACTCCACACCTCTGCATAACTACCGTTGAGTTGAACTGAATATGCTGTAACATAACCGTTCACTGTTGCAACGAGAATATTGCCATTATCAAGGGTCCACCATCCAATTGCTGAATGATCTAATTCTGCTACTTTCCCTGCCGAACCAAGATCCTCAATTGATGCGGATGTGACGGGTAATAATGGCATTACGAGCGCACCTAAAAGAATTGCAAATAATGCAAATGCCCGTGCGCGCATGCGTAGACGAATGCACATCCCCCTTTGAATCGAGCGCATGGTTTGTTCAGTATCGAATCGCACCCCAAAGAGGTGCGTCTCAATCATTCTTCTTCATCCGATATGGATTCGCTAATTGGCTTCAATACCGTCCGGCTGACCGGAGTGAGAACCGCAACTTCATCACTTGTAGATTTCATACTGCCTGTATCAACTGGGGCCAATACACGGCGAGCCACCGGTTGTAGAATAGGACGTTGCACTGGAGCAAGAGTGGGTATATCTGTTTCTTCATCACCAGATGATGCCTCATCCTCCTCCAATCCAGGTGGGCCTCGAGTTGGTGGTCGGCTGGCGGGTTTCTCAGGGGCACCCTCACGAATCAAGCGACCACCGCCAGGTGGACCTCGCGTTGATTTGACAACCTCTGAGAAATCAGGAACCTTGTCCGATGGTGGTGTGATTTCTATTGTTTCCTGATCTTCTTCAGAAATAGCATTGAGAATAGTCTGGGTTAGTGATGTTTTTTCTTCCACTGATGGTTCGGGGTCCAAATCAAATTCTTCTTCACTCATTAGTGCAGATTCTGGAATAGATTCGATTTCAGGAACTGGTGCTTTGATAGGTTGACGAACAGGTTGCAATGCACCCAATCCCTCTGTGGAAGGTGGAAGCGCCCCTCCAAGAGGTCCTGCTCCAAGACCACCACTTCGCTGTACGGGGGAACGAACTGGGGCTGCAAGTGTTCGAGGTGATTCTTCACCAGCAGGCTTTGGTGCTGAACCAAGCCCACCTGGGCGTGCAAGACTACCCAATCCACCACGAGGTTGTCCCAAAGATGGGGTTGCACCTGCAGCGGTTCCAGGCATCTGTCCTTTTGCACCGGATAAAGCACTCATCCAAGCCTGGCGACGATCCAAGCGACCATCCTTTCCTTCAAGTTCTGCCTCTTCTTCTGCGACCTTGAGTTCTGCTTCTGCTTCGAGGTCTTCTTCTGTGATGAGGCCCTTCTCGAGTTCGACACGGAGTTTTTCTTCTGCAGCAACACGGAATTCCTCTGCACGTGATTCCAGTTGGTTCAGGCGATCACGAATCTCAGCACGCTTGATGGCGAGTTGTGCCTCAATCTCAGCTCGAATCTCACTTTCTTTTCGACGAATTTCAATGAGAGCTTTGTTGCGCATGATTTCTTCGCGCTTGGCGACTTGTCTCTCAAGTTGTTCTGTAACCTCTTGCTCCTTTTGTGCGCGAAAGGCAGCCAAATCCGCTTCCATCTCAACCTCAAGATCAAGACTTGTTTCTTGTTTAATGAGATCAAGATTGGTTTCTTGAGCAATTCGCTCATTTCGAATTCTAGAATCAATTTCAGCCATGATTTGGCGTTCAGATGTCTGCTGGCGTGCAGAGAATTCTGATTCGATTTGCGATACCCAATCAATTTTCTTGGCATCATATTGCTTATCCAGTTGCTCACGTAGATCAAGTTCGCGATCGTGTCTAAATTGGCTTAAGTGTTGAGTGATTTCAGCCTCTCTATCGCCTTTGTAATTCTCAAACTCAGCATCGATTCTTTCACTCACTGTATCCTCTAGTTCTAGATGTAAAGCGCGATCGATTTCGTCTATTGCATGGGAAAATGATACATCAAATCTATCCTTGAGACGTTGTTTACGAAGTGCTAGTCGGTCACCATATTCAGAATCAAGGCTCCTGAGAATTGACGCCTGAAGTTCTTCGCGCCTTCGAGCGACTGCAAGTTCCAAATCCTCTTGCATTCTACCCTCAAGACGTTCTGTTTCTTGTGTAAGCCGAGTTTCAAGTTCTGACGCCAATTCTTGTGCAATTTGTTCCTCAAGGCGGTGTGCGCGTCGCTCGTACTCCGCGCGCAAGCGCGCTTCGCGCTCGCGAAGACGTTGGCGGAGTTGTTGCTCTAAACGGCGGCGGATGCCATCACGAAGTTGGATTTCACGTTCTGCTAATCGTGCCTGTTGCGCATCTTCAATGCGGCGGGCCTGGGTACCTTCTTCCTCATCAAGGCGATCTGCCATCTCACCTTTCAGTTGGTCTTCAATGTCTCTAATTTGTCGCTGCATCTCTTGTCCTGCTTCAATTTCAAGACGCTCCTCGAGGAATGCACGCCGACGGTCAAACTCGGAATCCATTTCTTCCTTTAATTGGGAACGGAGTTGATCTCTTCGAGATTCCAGTCGCCGAGTTGATTCCAACTCCAGTCGTGAACGAATGGATTCTTCCTCTCGAGTTAAACGTAATTTCATTTCATCTCTAAGAGAGGCTTCTTCTCTCTCAAGGACATCTCTTTCTAGGCGCTCAAGTTCATCTTCCATGTCTGAACGGAGTTCTGCTTCAATTTCATCGAGAGCTCCTTCTGACTGCATTCCTGCTGTTTTTGCAAGTGCACCTTTCATTCCTGCAAGGCGTTCTGCCTGTTCTTGTAATCGGAGGCGACGTTCCCTCTTTAGCGACGAACGCATCCTTCGTTCGTCATTGAGTCGATCGTCAAGAGATTGGACATCATCTAGGGAAGGTGTACGCATTTCAGACGCACCGGAATTACCGGCCGTATGACGTGCTCTTAATTCTGCCAATTTTTCCCTACTAACACTCAAGGGTCCCATCCCCAATTCAAAGTCGAATACTTCTGATACTTAACCGCCACAGGTTTGAACAATCTCTGTAGGCGGATTATCAGACCCTACAGCATGCCCCGAAATTATACATTTGATTCATCCTGAATCGGGCCCCACTCTTTCTCACAAAGGGAAGGCCCAATCACCACATGGATTAGAATAATTATCAACGAAATCGAGAATAAGGAAAATGATACCAACGAACTGGTCCTAGATGAACCAGAGATTTGGATGGCAATGGCGATAAGCAATAATAGCATCAATAGATACATCATTTTCAACTTCCACCCACTCTTATATTTCGGCAAACGTCGATCTGAAATCATTAGATATCCTGAAACCAAACAACCAGGAAGTAGTACCCAATCTAATGCAGGATGGTCACCCTCCCCATATCTCCATTCAATCAAGTCCGGACCCAATGCTTCGGGTTGGACCCAGACCAGCCCAGATAACGCCACAAGGATGAGGGCATTCCCTGGACTTGCAAGACCATGGAACCATGGGTATTCATTATCAGATTCATACTGGAATCGAGCGAGGCGTAGCATTGCACAAACGACTATCCAACAGCATGCTGTGGCTAAGGGTATCGTCCAAAAAGGAGCAGCTTCACCCCACCGACTGAACATTCCAAAGACAAGTAGAGCGGGAGCCACACCAAAGGATATTGAATCTGACATCAAATCTAGATAACTACCCAAATGTCTACGCTTGGAATATCGACGGGCAATCGGACCATCGATAGCGTCACCAATTACAGAGAGCAATATGAATAACATGGCAAGCCAAATGTAAATCTCAGACAAATGACTATCATCTTTTGAGGCAAATCCATCGAATGCCAGAATCAGAAAGAGAATAGAGAGTGTGCCCAACAAGCCATTGCCCAAGGTAATCCAATCGGCAATGCCCATCAACCGAAAGGTCGTCTTCATATCATAAGCGAAACCTATCTTGGGCTTCAATTCTTTCCCGAGTTATTGTCAGAAAGTCACATGGAAGGACTCTGAACATGCGGGGCAATCGAGGCGGCGCTTGCCCGGACGGGGGCGGATACGAAGTTGACGTTCGCACGAAGGGCACGAAACTTCCACTTTGACAACCTTCTGCGTGATCTTGAAAACAGTCTCACAGGATGAGCAACGCAGAGCGCAAGGTCTCTCATCAACACCCACGCGCAAGATTTTTGGACAGTTTGGGCAACTGACCTTCTCATCAATCCAACTTTCACGCGTCGGTTTATGCTCAATTCTAGAAACTGCTGTACATACACTACAAGTGATTTCACCAAGTTCGTGAGGTAGCATACTCTCACAGTTTGGGCACTGTACGGTAGGAGGTGCCACCTTCGATTCTATTTCTTGAATTTCATCGCTCATATGTGTCCCTCCATCAAGAGCGCTTTGGTGGGCCGAAAACAAGAATCCCATTCGGCATGAAAGTAACACCCATATCCAAATCGACATCAAAAATCTCTGCCATATTACCGATTGTTTTCTTGGCTGCAACAACCGATCCGGAATCACTTGGTACAGGAATAAAATGCATTGCTGCTCCTGATTCTAGTAGTGTACGAACCTCTTCAGGTATATTTTCAATCCAATCATTGCCTACAGTGGGTGTGACTGGAATTCTCTTGGTAACACGCCACCAGCGTGCGCGACCCTCATCTCTGTGGTTTTCTACCAACCCGTTTTTCTCAAGAGATTGCAAATGGTGGTACAGGTGATAACGAGTCACACCTGTACTCTTTTGCAACATAACTGTAGACATCTCATCAGTATTGAGGAGTTCTTCATACATTGCAAGACGCGTGGGGTGTGATAACGCCATGGTGCGACCATCGACACGAATCTTACTCATTGGGGCCCCTCATTACTGGTCGGTCCATCCGCGTATATCAAAGCGGCGACTAGGCAGGGTCAGGCTTCGACAGGTGATGACTTGGAGATTAACATCATTAACGATTCACGATAGTCATTGAAAAGCGATTGAAACACTGACCAAACAAGCGCAAAGCGATTTCCGGATACGGCGACAAACGCCCCGTTTAGAATCACGATGAAAGCACTCAATTCGTGAATGGCGACACCAACCGCGAGATTGAGGTCGCGCCCTGCCAAAATATAGGTGACGAGTAATGCTGTTATCGCAACTGAAATCAATATGTTGAATTGTACAATCGAACGAGTGCGTTTTGCGATTCGAATGAGTGTGGTGATTGCACGAGGGTCTTCACCAGGTACCAAAACGTCAGCAGCATCAAGGTTCACCTGTTCGCCACTTCCAACAGCGATACCAAGATCGGCTACAGCCAAGGCCGCTGCATCGTTGAACCCATCACCAGCCATCAGAGTGCGACGGCCTTGACTTCTGCGTTCTACCCACATAGCCTTGCCCTCTGGATCGATTTCTCCCCGACACTGCATCGGGGGAATTCCAACCTCTTTTCCAAGTGCCTCAACTGCTGATTGGGCATCACCAGACAAGAGTTCAACTGCGATGCCCATGGATTGGAGATCGTGAATCATTTCTGCAGCACCTGGACGTAAATCGTCATGGATGAATGTAAATGCAGCAATGGCTTGACCGTCTCTAGCCAACATTGAGAGACCGCGGGCGGCCGGAAGGTTTCTGAGCAAATCATCAGAAATTTCGACGCCTTCACGAATCAACCAATCCTTTCGACCGAACATCACTTTCTTTCCTTTGTGAATACCTTCAACACCAGCATCTCCGTCTTTCAATGATGTCACATCTTCAGAACCAACTGATTCTGCTTCACGTAGAATGACGGCAGCATATGGGTGGTTCGAGCGTTGCTCAAGGCCCGCAGCCAGTCGTAATATTTCGTCACGAGTCTGTCCTTTAGTGATTCGAATTTCATCCAGACTTGGATGTCCACTAGTCAATGTTCCCGTTTTATCCAATAACGCGAGATCGATACGTGCGGCGGCTTCTAACGCATCGCCACCACGTGCAACAACACCTGATAAAGAGGCGGTTGAGAGGGCTGCTGCATGAGGAACCGGGGCAGCCAACAGCAATGCACAGGGACAGGCGACGACCCACAACATCAGCGTCATCCGGATATCTCCCGCCATCAACCCGATTAGTGGTGCACCCACCAAGACAATTGGAACCCACCAACGTGAAAATGATTCTACTGTTGCCTGTACGCGTGGGGGGCGGTCACGGAAAGTGCGAACCTCATCGATAAGACCCGATAGGCGTGTGGCGGCACCAATAGCTGTGGCCTCAATCACAATCGGGCCCCAGTCTAGTACAAGTCCAGCATGAACATTTTCTCCTTTAGAAATTCGTACAGGTATGCTTTCACCAGTTAATGGGGCTCGATTCAACGAACCGGTTCCATCGACAACAATTCCATCGACTGGTATTACTTCTCCACTACGAACCTCAACCCTATCACCAACTTCAATCAACTCAATTGGAACCATTTTATCTTCTGCACTCGGACTTTCTTGAGCCAACACTTGGCGAATCGTAGTGCTGACTGTTGCTACAGAAATCCCTGTGATTTTTTTCGGTTCAGATGCTCTACGCGCGCGCCTTGGTAATCTATCAAGGCCTCCTTGCATTGCATCTCGAGCCTTCTTGAGAGCTGATTCCTCCATGTGCGATGAAATGGCAACAAGAATTGAAACCATCAATGCCTCCGCATATCCACGTGGCTCCATGAAAAGAGCTCCGATCACGGCAAGTGATGTTAACAGTTGAAAACCCAATTCTTTGTTCTTCAGACCTCCCCATGCATCGAAGAACATTCTCCATCCAGATAATGCAACACCAAGCAAAGTAAGAGGGAATACAATATTTTCACTGAGATTATCCATTACAATAATAATACCCAATATAGCTAGGGCTGGAATTGTCGATACAAGGCGCCATTGACTAGAATCTAATCGATGATTCTGAACCTCATGTAAGGATGGGATTGTGCCTACAATCCGCTTCAAACCTCCATCCAATTCGATTGAAATTTTTTGTTCGAGATCCGGTGCAATTTGCAATTCTACGCTTCCATCCTCAAATCTAACATTCAATATTGCTGGAACCTGAGATAACAATTGCCGAAGTTCGGTACGGTTAACCTCATTCGCCTCGGCCAAACCAGTGGCAGTAACTCCTTGAATTCGTTGCCATGGTAAATCAGGTTCATGCCCAAGACTACTCAGAAGTGAAGATACTTTAGAAGTGTGTCCAGAACCCATGTCGATTGAAACGGTTGCAGTTCCCATAGTTGCTGAAATATTGACGCTTTTGACCCCAGGCAAGCGCTGAGTTGCTCGTTTTGCTTTAGCAGCACAATCGGGACAATCCATGCCTTTGATCGGCCATTCAAATGTAAACACACCATCAATTTCAAGTGAAAAATCTTCGATATCTGGGGCCGCTGTATCCTCAGGTCCCTCCATGCGTGGTTTGAGCCTGTCTTTGATGGCGTCAAATTGGCCTAAGATACCCTTGGTTAGCCAAGAGAATCGTTCACTAAAAGCAACCTTTTGTGATTCTGGTATGGCCTCTGGAAGCGGTTCCATCGAAGTGGAAGGTTCGTCCTCATCCTCTACGAGGATGAAATCTTCGGACTCGTCCATGGGGCTGCGAACAGTGGGGGGGGTTTGAACCTCGCTATTGTGATATGCCTAATGTAAAAGAAGGTGAATTTTTCAATTGGAAAATCGATTTTTCAATTGGTGCAGGGGGCAGGATTCGAACCTGCGAAGCGCTTGACAGCGGATCTTGAGTCCGCCCCCTTTGACCACTCGGGAACCCCTGCGAGGAACCGGCGACCGATTTCGTGATTTTCACTCTTCCTCTTCATCTACATCCCCCAAACCAGGTGGTATTGGGGGAGGAGTTTCGTCAGGAAATTCGTCAGGGGGGGCTGGCCAATCACTCTCGCCACCTTCCCAATCATCATCGCTATCGTCTTCTTCATCCCGAACCCAAAGCAGAGCCAACCCAAAACCCAGTGTGGTGCAGACAAGTATGAGTAAACTGACGACTAGAGGACCGTCCCCGAATACTCGTTCAAACCAACCAAGTCCGGCACCTTCTTCACGAATCGGTGGAATATCAATTGGTAAACGTGAGGCCTCATCTCCATTGAGGACTATGTAAACCTGAAGATCTCCTTCTCGCCAAGCTTCAAATTGAAAGCTGACTAATGTGGCTTGTCGTGGATCAAGGCTTACATTTTGACTGCTTAAATCGATTATTTGAATCTCCATGTTTGATCTTGATTCCCAAGCCCAAAGCCCAACTGTTAGATTACCATCTAAATTACCAATATTGCTGATTCTAACATCAATACGGATATTTTGGCCTACTTCTGGCGCAAGTGGGTAAACCCAGGTTGAAAGTAAATCAGGTGTGAAATGCATCACCTCTAAGGCTGGAACCCTTGGTAAATCAGAGGTACCGGGCCCATCCAGCGTATTTCCTGCCAAATCCTGACCTTCTACCCAAACTAGTAGCAAATCCCCTAGTGCTAATTCTATAATTGGAGTGAAATCGACATAAGTCGAGTAAACCCAAGATGTGCCTGAATGAACACCTAATCCCAAGTTAACTTGGTCCTCAGAACCAGCGATATCAATACCATCTCGACGATAATTCCAATGTAGTTCTAGAATTTGATCCCCCATACCGCCTTCATCTTCAACGGTGAATGCAACCAATTGATTGTCAAGGGAATCGGAGCGGAGTTGAATGAGACTTGTCGATTGGAACTCAATTCTTGGAGATACATTGTCGATGGCGATTTCGAAAATCATGTTAGGTAAGCTTGAATTTAAATCGCTCTTATTTGTCAAACCGAATTGAATCATGTGTATTGGACCGGCCCAATTCCCCAAATCGAAATTTATCGTTGCAGTAAAACTAGAACCATCTGAAACATAGTACGATGTATAGGGAGATATCCCTCCTTCAATTGTCACTTCAATTTCTGAAGAGGCCGGTAATTCAATAGCAAGCGGTGTGCTGACTTCCCGGTGTATGACAGAGGCTCGTAATGACATTGTGTCACCGGGTTGTAAATTGAGTCTATTTTCGTATGCAGGCATTGAAGGAGCCGTCAAATCTAGTACTTCGTCAACACGCCACATCAACCGGTTGTCCAATGCCCATGCAAGGTGTACGAGGTTCGTCGCACCGCTTGAAACCAATTCACCATCCTCAATCATTCTGAGTGATGGAACCCATGTACCCTCTTGCCAAGTCGCGGGTGCATCGAAATTAATAGCGAAGGATATGTCAACGCGATATGCTTCGTCACCAAGAAATTCTGTAACAATATTCAATGGGACGATTGAACTAAATTCTGGTGCAGTCAATTGTTCTTGTAGCGGATTGTACTGAATGGTGCCTTTCCCATCCCCAGCAATATCCAATTCAATAAGATCGATGGAATTGAGGCCATTTCCATCTTGGAAGGTGAATGAAAAGGTATGCTCAATACCCTGTAATAATGACATCCCCTCATGGCGGTTTAGCGTGATGGATGGTAGAGAAACTTGCGTCGGTTCTTGTGTTTGAATGGTCATTGTCGCCATATCAGTATCAAATCCTGGGCCCCCTGAATCGGAGAATGTGTAGCCTGCAAAATCTCCACCTTCGATGAAGCATGATATTCGATCACCATCATCCATCCCTGCAAGATTCACAGCAGGGAAGTCAACATGGATCGTACCACTAGGTACCCCTCCGAGAAACTGCACCGATTCGCCATATTCACTCACATCAGGGATTCCATCTTGATCTATATCATCGTAGGTTTCAAACCAGCATCGTAAATTAAGGAAGGATTCTAGTAATTCATCATCATGAACTTCTATCCAGAAAGGGATGGTTCTATCTGGTGACAAAATGTTACCATCGGCCAATTGACCGCCTTCAGGAGTGTAAATCATCAATGGGCCGAGTGTTGGTGCCTTTGAATCGATTTGAACATCAACGAATAATGTTCCACCTGACGCATCCTCTGCACCTAGAGTTGAGGTGCCGGCTGGCCCAATTTGCAATATCCAGGGAGATATGGTGACATTGCCAGATTCATCTGGTAGAACTATGCTGGCGGTAAAACTGCCTTCCGTTCCACTCATCCCAATGGATTGCGATGTTCCATTGACACTCTCGAGTTCCAAGGCGACTCGATAAGCATCGGGAGACGGGTGCTGATTGGCTTGACCTTCAAATCGCAATATTCCTGTTACAGTGATGGTTGATGCAGCTTTCGCATGTAGGGGATATCTCGCATCCCATGTATTCGACAGAAGTCTGGATTGGTCATCCCGAACCTCCCATGATATAACTTCGAGATCATTCTCCATTGCTTGGTGATTTGAACCACCAATCATTGCGTGCCCGGGGCCTAGAGTAAATCCGTCTGATTCAATGGCTTCAGCTAAAACCCGTATCCAATCTTGGTCATCAAAGGCCCACTTAGTCTGAAATTTCCATTCAATCTGATATGCATCAGAACCAACATCTGAAACATTGGTTGATATTAGAGAAATTTGTTCTAAACCAAACAACTGTGTGGCAATTGGTTGACTAGAGAGACTGTTGATATGCACTTCAATATCGATACCTCCACTTGTCTGCATACGCAATATGGCTACATCCAGTAATTCACGATTTAAGAGGTGTGAGTGATGTGTAATGATGGTTACATTTTGGGCTGGAATCATTGTCCCACCCGGTACAGATATCACTTCATTCACAATTCGTTGTGCATGCGATATGGAACCTGTTAGAGCAACACCACCTTGATCAGCTTCAAGGACAATCGGTATCTGCAAATACCCAGATACAATTGTTGCAGGTCCTGTTCCATTGACGGCATCAGATTGGATTTCACGGAGTGCTGGACCCAATCCTGTAATCGACACGGTAGATTCCCATGAAATCGCAATGCCAATGAACGAGAAATAAGATGGTTCAGATTGATTTTGAATTGTTGTCCAAGGGTATTCTAGAATTCGAAGTTCTCCACCTTCCATGGAATCATCGATACCATTGGCCCAAGTCCATGTGATGTTATCGTCTGCGTAGAGAGTCATGCCCTGATCAAGCATTGTTCCAGGAGAGCCCCATTGTGGCTGAGCAGAACTATTTTGATGGTGACTTCCATCATACCAACCGAATGCTCCATCTGGTTCAAAATCCCAAGTCCAATCAATGATTCCGTCGCCCCCAACATCCAGCGTACCGTTATTCATCGGGGCTCCAAGATGCCCCGTGAACGACGCATAACGAACCCATCCACCCGGTTGAAGGTCAAGTGTAGGTCGAATGTTTACGGCGGCATGAGGTAATACGATATTCTGATTGCTCAACATACCACTGGCAAGGAGAGCGCCTTGGCCGTCCCACAGTTGGTACAACACACCGGCAGATTCAGCGATGATGGTTACATCTTCGATTGGTGCATCCCCATAGGCAGAAGAGCCTGAGAGTCGAACGGTATTGAGTGTTGGATTCGAAATATTACCCACGACGTTGTCATGTTGCAATGAAGGAGGAATATCCCACCCGTTAGTCCCATCAGCGGTATTCAGAATACGAACTGCACCGGAATGTAATCCAACAATTCGGGGTGTGAGTTGATTGTTGTCAGTACCGAATTCCACACGGACCCGATATGAATCACCCCATGGGAGAATCGGGAATGTGAGGTTCTCAGACCCATACGTACCCGTCAATACCGTACCATTTACATCGACCAATGATGCCTTCACCCACGATCCATCTGGAACGCTGGCATCGATGTCGATTGTTGGAGCGAACCTATGAGAGTTGTGAGAAACCAGGTCACTGGTCCATGACCCACTGGATTCAAACCAATCAACAATTACACCGACATCATCGATATACCAGCCATCTAACTCAATGAAAGAGTCTGAGAAGAAGGAGAAACGTAGCATGATATCCTGTCCACCAAAACTGGAGAGGTCGCCTTCAACATGAGTGAACGATTTGTTTGTGGTGCAACTACCTCCTTTCTGATTGGAACCGTCCCACACCCATTGCTGATAGAGGGGAGATTGGGCATTGTTCCAATGCTGTACGTCGTAGAACATGGGGATGTCTTGGCCGTAAATTTGCCATGATGTTCCATTATCGACACTGGTGTACAGTGCTCCACCATCCCACCCTGGTTCAGCGCAAATGAAGTGATCGAAAGAGACCCTTGCACTGGCACCTAGAGGAATATGATAGGATGGGCTGATGAGATGTGACCATGAACTGGCATCATGCCGATTGTCAAGGCCCATGGCAACACCTGTCTGTCCACTGGGCCAAGATGCTGGGCCCCAACCAGTGGCATTGGATAGAGCGCCAAACGCCCAAGCCTGTCCATATGGAGTATGCACGGACCAACCGTCTGCAATCGAAGGTGCGCCTTCAAAAGACCATGTGTTTTCCATAGGGCCGTTATTTCCCCAATTGCTCAAGTATTGCCATTGATCATAGGTTCCACCTGGCAATCTATCATGCCAATATCCCCCATTTGTAGTGAAGTTCTCAGACCACATCACGTTAGTCGTACCACTTTGTGTACGAGTGATACTCATATCATCGATAAAGACACCTTCTGGTGGATCGAGTACCCCCCCATAACCAGAGGATGGCATTTGATCGGTTTCTACGATAACTCGAAGCATCAAACTACCATTACTTGGAACGGTAAATGATGATGGGAATGGATGAGAAACTTCCACCCAACCTCCTGAATCCTCCATAATCGTCTGTCCTGCAACCGTCAGTCCGTTGGGGCCAGGTATACCCCCTACGGGAGACATTCTATGCCAAGAGATGTTGTCACTGGAAACCTGAATTTCAAATTTATCCCATGAACCACCTTCCAAATCAAAATCAGTCCAGTATCGGATCATCCATGCGCCAGATGTGCCTGAACTTGTGTTCAGCTGAATTGGAATGGTCAGATGGGCGTATGCATCTGCTGCGTATTCTCCAATCAATGAACCATGGAACCAGGAACCAGGCGTTTCACCATCATTGGATATAGTGACTTCATCGACATACCAACCCGGACGATCGACGGAACCGGTCGGATCGGTCCAAATGACGAAACGATGTTGCATCCCTATCGCACTAGAATTGTGAAGGTGTGTGATATCGAATGTGGAATTGGTCCAGCCGCTTGCATCAGGACCACCAAATACACCGAATCCGGCTCCAGGTGCTCCATTGGGTACTGGTGCAGATGAAGAGATGTTCCAATTGTATCCGCCAATGGGTTCGACATAGTTCCAAGTCAAACCTCCATCAATACTGACTTCAACCCATGCTCCAGATGAACCAGTACTCGAATTAGTGTGATGCAAATGGTACCAATGATTGAATGAAAATTTCCAATGATTGGCTAGACTGGGGGCTGGACTGGAGGGGGATGTGAGCCAAGCATGTGTTCCAGCAGGCAATGGATTCTCAGGTAGGGTAGCCGCAATCAATGCCCCATCGGTAGCAAGAGATGGGATGAGACCTCCTGCAGCCTGCCGTGCACTGTAATTCATCGCAAAGGCGCCATTGAATTGTGATGGTTCAGCCATCCGCCATACATCGGCAACCCCTCCAGCAGAATATTGTTGAAATTGGAGTGAAAGTGATTCTAAATCATCGAGACGACCAACGGTGTGGTTGACGCCGAGTGTCAATTCATGATCAAATACGGAAATGGAGGCATCTTCAAAATCACCATGGCTAAAATTGAGAGATGGAGCATCAGCAATCCAATGCTTTCCAGTTCCACCATCACCATTGGCACCCGTCGATACATTGACCCAACCATCGAGAATGGTTGAATTGACTGGGATCTCAAACGAATCTTCAGAAAGATTGGACAAGGTTCCATCGCCATTTGATTGAAGAATAATCTCCGAATCACCGATGTAGGGGCTATCAATCGCTTGTGCAAGAGGTGCAAAAAGCATCAGCATAACCAGTAGAGTGGCGGTTCGCATGGTCTCACCTCAAACAACCCACCTTCGGCCGTGGGTTTGAACACGACGGGTGTCTGAGTAAGCGCCCGTAGGGCGCTATGAAAGTGAATGGTTCATTTACCGGCACGGAGGAGAGACAGTTCGCGGTGCGTGGATGGTAGAGCAAGAATTACTGCAGGGGCCCCAACTTGATGCGGTTGAAGCACAACTCCATGCACTGCTGAGAATGCAAGCAAAACATGCCTTACCCGTCGATTTGCCCCGACCAGATTTCTGGCAAGTCTGTTCACAATTGCTTCAATCCATCGAAATGACATTGGCAGAAACTAATCGTGCTGAAGGATTTTCACCTCGGGCGCAAACACTCACACGTCGTCAATCAAATCTACGGAGATCAATTGCTGATTTAACTCGGCATCGATTGAATGCCTTTGTCAATCATGCAGCACTCGCCAATCTTGCAAGCACGCCTTTTGGGGATGCTGCTGCTGAAGCCAGCGTGAATCTAGCGCCTGTTGATTGGCTACGACAGGATGGTGCGGAGCGTGCCTTCCATGTCGGGGTATCTGAACTGATTGAACAATACAAACGAAATGTTTCGTGGAATGGATTACAACAAGGAGTTCTCAATTCAGAGATTATGCCTCACCCAACTACACCTGTTGGAAATGCTCAACTCGACCAATTTGTAGACGACCCTGGAGGTTTGACTGATCAAGAGCCACCTGAGATAAAATCTAATGTCGCGGATGAAGTTTGGCGTGATCCTGACTTTGATGAAGAGGATAAGGTTTCAATGATGGAAGAATTTCCAGAAATGTCTGAAATGATTCCAAAAGATGAAAAATCTGTTGAAGCAACTGATGAAATCGATCATGATGGAATGATTCGGCTTCGAATTCTTAGGGATATGCCCGAGCCGATTCTGGGTGAATCTGGTGAAGAAATCGAACTGCTCGAAGGAGATTCGTTCAATTGCGCAGCACTGATGGCTGAAACCCTCATCGCTGCAGGTTGGGCTGAGGCTATCACCCTCGAATGAGGAACTGATACTCAAGCAACATTACGCACACTGAGCTCAATGCTTACTGTGTCAGGATACGAGATACGCATCACTTGGCGGAGTGCAGTTTCATCGGTAGACTTGCCAATGACCAATTCCAAGAGGCGCTTGTGGATTCGCATCTCCCAGTGATCCCAAGTCTCGCTACCTTCACCATCAGGTGCCTTGCGAGTTGGTACGACCAAGCGGCGAGTAGGCAATGGAATTGGGCCACGTAGTTGGACACCAGTTTGTTCAGCAATACTGCGAATTGAAGTGCATACATCGTCGAGATCGACGTGGTTCTCACCAGTCAATTTGATAGTAGTAACTGTTGGCATGATGCATCCCTTATCCGATGGTGTGAGTCCGTGTTAATTTCACTTCTTCTCAATCTTCATACAGACGCCTGCTGCAACCGTCTTGCCCATGTCGCGAATTGCGAAGCGGGAAAGTTCGGGGAAAGCATCCATCTGCTCGATTGCCATCGGTTTGGTTGGCATGAAGCGAATCAGGCAAGCATCACCAGTCACAAGGAAAGCTGGATTGGCTTCCTTGCCTGCCTTGGATGTTTTCTCTAAGAGTTCGACGAAGCGAACTGCAACTTGAGCCGTGTGCGCGTGGAACACTGGTGTGTAACCTGCTGCAACCGCCTTGGGGATGTCCATCAACTGAATTTGTCCAATAAATGTCTCATCGTGACGGACGAACATTGGTGGTTTATCGGTGTATCCTGCAATGTCACCACGGCGGATGTCCTGTGCGGACAAACCACGAACGTTGAATCCAACGTTGTCACCAGGCTCTGCCTTCTCAACCATTGTGTGGTGCATCTCGATGCTCTTGACCTCAGCCGACTGCTGGCTAGGGTTGAACACGACTGTCTTTCCTGAATGGAGAATACCAGTTTCAATCTTACCGACAGGGACTGTACCAATACCGCTGATCTTGTAAACATCCTGAATTGGAAGTCTTAGAGGGCGGTCAGTTGGCTTTGGACCCATCTCGATGCTATCAATGCACTCGAAGAGTGTAGGGCCGTTGTACCAGCTCATGTTTTCGCTCTTGTTGTACAGATTTTCACCGAGGAAAGACGAGCAAGGTATCATTGGAACGTCAGCTGGATTGAAGCCTGCCATCTTGAGCAGATTGCTAACCTCTTCCTTGACACTGTTGTACTTGTCCTCACTGTAGTCGACACCAGAGATATCCATCTTGTTGATGTTGACGATGAGTTGCTTGACACCTAGTACGCGTGCAAGGAAAGCGTGTTCCTTGGTCTGCGCGTTGACACCGTCATTTGCTGCAACGCAGAGAACTGCGGCATCGGCCTGACTGGTACCAGTAATCATGTTCTTCACGAAGTCACGGTGACCTGGTGCGTCAATGATTGTAAAGTAGTATTTTGGTGTGAATAATTCCTTGTGGGCAACGTCAATCGTGATTCCACGCTCGCGTTCTTCCTTCAGTCCATCCATCACGTAAGCGAGACCGAATCCAGCCTTGCCATTCTCGGCAGCTAGCTTTTCGTTCTTTTCGATTTCGTGTTCTTCAATGTGGCCTGTGTCGAGTAGTAAACGGCCAACTGTGGTCGATTTACCGTGGTCGACGTGACCTACGAATACAAGGTTTAGGTGCGGCTTTTTCTTATCTTCCCACTGAGATCCCATGTTGAGCAAACTCCTTTGAGCGTCCCGCCGACCAAACTCCCGTATATGAAGGCATCCTTCACAATTGAATACGGGCAAACGCACTCAAATGCGATACTGTAACGCCAAACTAGAATTATTTGTACTCCAAAATGATGACAAATGACTTCACCGTGGTATCATGCGCCTTTTCATTGGTTAAATCCACAGACCAGCTGCCATCGAGATAATTCCTGAAGTGTTGGGTACTCAATCGAAGTTCGACACACCGATCATCATCTGAACAATCACCCGCTGTTCGCGATTCATCATCAAGGTAGGTCGTGTTCGCAACCTCTTCAGTATCTGAATCGGATTGAGAGCCATTGAAAACGTAGGCGTCAAGTTTGTTGGAACAGCCTGTTTGTTCTGAACAAGTTCCTGCTGGCCAATCATCATCTAGCTTTGGATATGCAAATTGAATCTTGACATAGCGAATGGTATTGCTTGTATCTTGGTTGTAGGTAATCGGATACTCAAATGTCATTGTACCGGAGCCCGAGGTCCCATTACTATCAATGGTAAATTCTGCCCATGCGCCTCGGTAATTGACGAAGACATCCATATCCATTGTGTCGACAAATCCTTGGTTATCTGTCACGCTAAGGCGAATCTCATATTCACCTGGCCCAACATTTGTCCACTCTGCATTTTCACCAGTTTTGTCGACGTCATTAGCCATGTCGCCATCGTCATCACTATCGAAATTAATATCAAGATCCCATTTGTAATCTGTCAGATATGAACTGGAATCGCCCGCTGCTGAATCTGATCCATCCAACTGAATGGTGGTCATCGTATCCACAGTATCATCACTAGTATCCATTTCTTCTTCACAAATCCAAGCGAGGATGAATGTGCCTGCAGGAGCATCTTCACCCGTGCAATCATCGTCTTTGTAATGGTTGATTGAAGCTGTGGGGAGAGCCGCATCAGCTGAGGCTACGACAATATTCTTGGTTTCAGAATCAGCCATGTTCCCACTGTCCGTCACTGTGAGTGTGACAGTCTTGGGACCTTCTGAATTGTAAGTGTGTGTGACCGATGAAAGGCCAATGCCTTCTTGTGTATTATCGTCACCAAATTTCCACTCAAAAGTCATCTGATCATTATTCGGGTCTCTCGTTGCTGATGCATCAAATGAAACTGTATCTCCAACTTTGACCGTTCCAGAAGGTGAAATTGTGAACGATACGATTGGCGCAGCATTGCTTGACATGGTTTCAAGGCACCCAGCCATTGCAGTGGCCAAAAATAGGGCGGCGGTGAGCAGCACGATGGCGCGTCGCATGAACCTAAGGGGGTGTTCGTCCATCATCAACCATTCGCAAAGATGGACGCCTACGGCGTCAGAAGAAATCAAAGGTTTGTTGGCGACTTCCAGCGAGGAGGTCTTTGTCTGACCAACCGTACACTTCTGTGATTCGACCCATGGCCCGAGCCATTCTTTCAGCGTAGAATAACCAATCCGGGTTAGGAGGTGAATCTCCCGTTTCCGAAACTAACCAAGGCTCAACTGTCAATGGTCGTTTCCGCGCATCTGTAACGATGTAACTGACCTTCATTCCCGGGGTAAATTGCAATCCGCGTTCAATGCGTTTGCGCGCAGCCTGCACATAGGGTAATCCATCGGGATTGGAATATACTGAGAAGTCTACTGTTCCATCCTTGAGGACCTTACCTTTACAGGAACGACTGATGATGCGATCAGCCACATCGACTTCACCTGCCTTGACCGAACGTATCAGGCCGAGGACGTGTTTGTAAGCTCCATCTTCATCCCCATCCAAAATTCGCTCAAATGTGCCCATCATCTTGGTGTTCAATAGATCGAATGAATCGGTTCGGCGAACTTCATACCCGCGAATCAGCAATTCTTCTTCGGGCCAAACCACTCGACCGACGTAGCGTTTCTTGGCACCGTGACTGAAGAATACAGAGAGGCCTTTCTCAAATTCGAGTTCTGCACCCTCCTTGGTAAAGCGGTTTGCCAATTCATGTCCAAAAGCCACCAATGCCTCCTTCCCTTCTTCAGGTGCAGATACAAAGACCGAATCTGTGTCTGAATAGACCACTGGGTTGCCTTCTTCATCCAATGCATGAATAATTTTCTTGATGTTGGATCGCGCCCAAGCGGTGATTGCTGAACCGATATCCGGGTGAGTGAATCGATAAAAGGCAGATGCGAAAACACCGTAGAAGGTATTCATTAGAATTTTTACAGCCGATTGCATCTGGTCGTGGAATAGACGCGTCGAATCATCAGTTGCACTTTTCATCAGGGCTTTGTGTTGATCGCGTTGTCCCATCAAATCTTCCAGCAAACGGGGTACTAAGCCTTCACGAATTTCCTTCTTCAGAAATTTTGTTCCACTTGGAGATTGGTTTACTTCGGTGGACTCATCTGTGCTGTCAACACGCGTCGTGTGGCAGATGTTGTTTGTGATCATAATTGAAGGATACATCGACTTGAAATCGAGTACTGCAACCCATGGATAACGGCCACCTTCGATGTCGTGAACATAACCTCCAGTGATGGCATCAGATTTACCACCGCGTCGCGTCATAGGAACCGCAATATTTTCACGATCAGCCAACCGGATGACCAGACTATCGAGCCATTGGCTTGTGCTACCGCCTACTGCGGTTTCCAATGGCACTTTACCAACCGCGGCCAATGCCTCCTTGCGCGCTGTTGCTGAAATTGCATTAAGAATCTCGATGGGTAACAAAGCGTCCTGCGCACAATATTCGAGGACGACATCTGGGCGTGCTGCCCATTCCTCATCCATACGGCTAGCATCAACATCCATTTTTCGCAATTCTTCCCGGTCGGGGAACAACAATTCGGAAACAAATTTCAAGGTCTCACGCTTGGGTCTGAGGGTCATTCTCGCCTCCCACCAGGCATCCATTATACAACGGCCAGTCAGGGTCCATTTGCGGTTTTGTTGCCGGTTTGCCAAAATGGGGGCACCGCGCATGCTACCCTTGCAAGATCCTTCTGTGACAGGGATTCGACCCCAGCCTGCAAGTGTGGCTTTGGTCAACCGATCTTTTCTGTCTTCCAATTCCTCCATACGTTCTTTGATTCTGGGCAAATCAAAGTTGTCAATATTGTATCCAGTGATGATATCGGGATCGCTATCTCGGACTAACCGTGTCAAGCCTTCCAACATCTCGCGTTCATCGCCCCGAAATGTGTGTGTCTCACTTTGCCCATTTTGTTCAACCACTGCAGCGGCACACAGGATGCGGCCTGATTCGATACTAGTTTCCAAATCAAACGAGAATGTCACGAGTGGTGCTGCGAATGCTTCGGTTGCTCGTAAATCATCGATATGGCAGCGCGCTACTTGATCGGTTGGATACAACCCCCGACCACCAGCATCGCGAATAACATCACCATCTTTGGATAATAATTCACCCTTCCAAGCGATGTGGGGGCCCAAGTCAAGATCTAACAATAGACGTTGGGAGAATTTGATATCTGCACTGCTGACAACCCACTCCAATGATTTCATTGCATCTCGGATTTTGGGGATATTGTATGGTTGTCGAACTTCGACTTTCCAGTGTGGTTTAATTCCCAAATCTGTCCATTTGTCAACAGGAGCGTGAATATGTGTGACGTCCTTGACTTCTCTGGCTCTTTCCAACATAGTTTCCACACTACTCTCTTGTGTGAAAAATTCAGGTCTTCCAGGTAACGCAATTTCAAGAAACGGTCGTAATCCATGAACCAGTAGCAACGTCGAGTGCCCTTCGCGCGCACGCAACCAGAGTTCGACTACCGTTTGAGAGCCAAAGCTTTGGTAGGAAGCCGAGACAATACAGGCCTCCTCTTCGGCGGACATAAACCCTGATTGTGGCGGGTGTCTTTGAATTCTATGGGAGCGCATCACTCTCAAAAGTTTGAGAAATGGTAGGCGGAATGGTTGAGAACCACCCCCTGCGTTCGCGATTTAGCCAGATACGCGGAAAGGGGAGGATTGTCATGGAAGAACAAATCGATTGGGACGCACTCACCTTCTCGTTCACTCCTACAGATACGATGTATGTGGCCAAGTGCAAACTCGGAGAAGAGTGGCAACCGGGCGAGATGATGCCCTATGGCGATATCACGATTTCTCCAGCCGCAGGAGTTCTGAACTATGGCCAAGGACTCTTTGAAGGAATGAAAGCCCAGCGCAGTGTCAATGGTGGCATTGTCCTCTTCCGACCTGAACGAAATGCAGCTCGCCTTCAAGCGGGTGCGAAACGATTGGGTATGCCACCAGTCCCAGAAGAAATGTTCCTCAATGCAGTAGAGAGTGTGGTTGCAGCGAATGCACGTTGGGTTCCACCCACTGGCAAAGGAGCTCTATACATTCGACCTGTCTTGTGGGGAACTGGTGCAATTCTCGGTGTGTCACCCGCTCCCGAATACACATTCATGATCTACGTTTGTCCAGTAGGACCTTACTTCAAGGGTGGAATGCATCCCATTTCACTAAAGGTCAGTGATGATTATCACCGTGCCTGCCCAGGTGGTTCGGGCGGTGTCAAGGCAATCGGCAACTATGCACCGGGCATGATGCCATCCAAAGGTGCAAAGAGTGAAGGTTTTGCCGAAATTATCTATCTGGATGCGGTTGAGCATCGCTACATCGAAGAAGTCGGAGCAGCCAATTTCTTCTGTGTCAAGGATGGTGTGGTTTACACACCAAAATTGACGGGGACAATTCTGCCTGGAATCACTCGGGCATCCATCATTGATTTGGCTCGTAACAACGGTTATGAAGTTCGAGAAGAGAAAGTTGAAATCGAATTTGTGCTGCAAGCTGATGAGTGCTTTTGTGCTGGTACAGCTGCAGTAATCAGCCCAATTGGATCAATTTGCCATGGCGACATCTGCACAATGTACAGCAACAACGAGGTTGGACCGGTGACAGGTGAGTTGTACGATGCGCTAACAGGAATCCAAACACAAGTTGAAGTGGATGTATTCGGTTGGGTTCGTGCGGTGCCAATGCCCAATATCGAAGTTGAATAGATCGAATTACAATTTCACCCGGACACAGAGTGGAGTGTATCCTGAAATTAACGATAAACCACTGTGGGGGCAGGATTAGGATTAGACATTAGTAAACCAATCAATATCGTAAAACATCCAAGTGGTGCACATAAAATTCCCACACCTAGGGGTATTGTTAGAATACCACCGATAAGTAATATTCCACCAATTATCAAGGCGTTAGTATTCGCCATGATACCCGGATATAGTATTCATACTTCTGCTTAACCAAGCAGAATTGACCGCTTCACTGAGTGCCCGGAGAGACGGTGGCTTCTATCCGAGCAATCACTTGCGACGCTTGCGGCGCTCACTCGGTTTGCGACCTTTTGCTCCCTTGAACGACTTACGTTGACTTTGTCCACGCTTATCACCTGTCTTAGG
>JAPKEY010000087.1 GCA_028821815.1 Candidatus Poseidoniales archaeon
GCCGAGCGTAACAACAAGGTCGGTAAGTACCTCTCCGTTACCCTGGCCTTAGCAACACTCTTTTTGTGCTTCAAGATGATTGAGTGGTTCATCGGATTCGAGATTGGGCATGAGGGTGATTGGTACTACTTCCACTCACCTTCCCTGAGTGCTGATCATTTTACCATCCATGAATCGGCGTATACCTATTGTCATGAATGGGACTCACACGGAGGTGTGGACCATCATGGCGCTTGTGAACCCGGACAGGATGCTATTTTCGATATACGAATGGCAGCCTCTACATTCTATGTGACCACAGGTACACACGGTGTTCACGTATTCGGTGGAATGGTTGCGCTGGCCTATATGGTGCTCAAGGCATTCCGAGGCGGATATACACCTCAAAACGCAGTGAGCATCGAATACTTCGGTCTGTATTGGCACTTTGTTGACTTGGTTTGGGTATTGGTCTTCCCAGCATTCTATCTATTCTAACGGAGGTATGAAAATGAGCGAACATGGACATCACACAATCTTGGGATTCGATCGCTACAGTTTCAATTTCTGGGTACTGATGATTTTCACAGCAATTGAAGTCGTCGCTGTTGCGCTTACTTTCTCAATGAGAGACGCGGTGAGTATGGGTACTGTTGTCTTCATCCTCGTTGTTGTTGGAATTGTCAAAGGGGTTGGCATTGCAGCGATTTTCATGCACCTGCAAGGTGATGATGATAGTCGAGTCCTAACTGCTACAGCCTTGTTCCCAGTATTTTTCATAGTCGTCATGGTATTGTTCATTGGATTAACGCACCCGGATGCTGCAGATACCTTGCCGTCTTGGTGTCGTCCTGGATTTTACACATGATGCAGCGTGAAACACTTAGCCGGGCAGCGTCTCGGACCATACACAGCGGACGTCGCATAGCCTGGTATCGCGCCGGATTTGAAATCCGGTGGTATTTGCCGCGGGAGTTCAAATCTCTCCGTCCGCGCCACATCATCAAATCGATTTGACAGCAAAGTGATATACCAAATTCAATACCACAAATCGATGAGATACACCTCGACCTTCCTGATGGTAATAATCTTACTAATTTCAGCACTATCTGGGTGCATTGGAGGGGGTCAGGAAGAAGATTACAAATTCCATGGGATGGAGTATAATCCAGCATCGCCTGCACCAGACTTCACCTTAACAGATCAGAATGGTCACAATGTATCTCTATCTGATTATGCGGGTAAGGTAATTGTCCTAGCCTTTACCTACACCTCATGCCCGGATGTTTGTCTGGCAATTGAGGCAAATCTGCATTATATCAATGGTGAAATGTCAGATGAAGATGATTTAGTCATTCTTTCAATGACCATCGACCCTGCTCGAGATTCACCAGAGCATTTACTTGAATGGACCACACAACGCGGATATGATTGGACCCATCTCACCAATGAAAATCATAGTCAAATTTCACAGGTTTGGACCAGTTACAATTTGTTTGTCGATACGTCACATCTCAATTCCGACCACTCGGATCACAGTGATAATTCTAACATGTCACATCAGGTATCAGTACTCTACCCAGACAATACCACTGCATTGCTTGATGGAGAACACGGTATGCTCCCTGAGGAAAACGCAACAGGGTGGGATTTGACTGAAAGTACCTTGTCAGTGCACAATATTTCTCTGAATTATTCTGTACACGAAACCTACGGACATTCCGTGAATGGAATCAACGATGTCGATTCACCTAGCGATTGGTCATGGTATTGGGCACTGCATATTTGGAATACATCGAGTGAAACTTGGGAGGAAAGTACGACCGGTATTGATGAGGTGATGATTATGCAAGATACAGATCATATTGCTTGGGCTGCGTCCAATGCCAACCTTTCGTACTTGCCAACACCGGGTAGCGATATGGTCTGCTATGACATAGAAACACATACTGTAACTAACCATACCCAACAAATCGATTGCCAAGATATTGGATACATGTGGGCTGAAAATCAAGAGTCACCCGGTGAAGATGATTCGCATGGCCACGATGAGATGAATGATGAGGAAGAAATGTATGAAGTTGGGCACAATACTCTGACTTACATCATCGATAAAGATGGTAAAAAGCGCCTGATCTATACTGGTGATGACTGGGCAACTGCAGACTTCATGGAAGACCTAACGCAACTACTGCATCACGACACTGGTGCAGAGGTAGATAACGACGAACAGAGTGAACAAGGCCATTGAGTTTCAAACGCACCCTACGGGTGCGAACAGTCTTCAATGGGGAGCACCCTCAGCGGTGCGTGCGACGTCTCGCTCCGCTTCTCGTTCTTCTCTTTTTGATGCCGTCATTTTCCGGCTGTATAGGTGGCCCGAATGTCACTTGGGGCTCCTCAAATGGTGAATATAGTACCAGCTTTAGCTCAGATAGTAGTAGTGTTAGTGGACCGGAAATTTCTGTGACGAATAAATTGTCCAGTAGTTCAACACAGCATTATGATGCTGATTCTCTTGAATTGAAAGAATGTAATGGCACAAAATACTCGATTTCGGGGTGGTTGGTGCAAACAAAAGTCTTTGATCAGCCGCAAGTAGAGACGTATGCTGTCACTTCTTGGATGCTTCTGCAAATGCCGTATGAGGAAGCGCAGGATGTTGAACCGGGTTCGGTGTTTGTTAGTATTGTCAATAGCGAGAAAGATTGGTCTTCACCCAAACAAGCGGAAGGAATTCCAATGGTCGATGGAAACCTTGAAAATGGAAAAGCAAGTGAATTCCCACACCGACATTGGACCCTACTAGCCATTATTCCAGCAAATGAAAATGTGTTTGATGCAGCCATACAGATGGATACCAATCAGGCTGTCAAACTCAATGGTTACCTTGAGGATGTCTATATCTCCCCTGATCAACTCAATGGTTGCGATATCGATGCGTCCAACAGTGGCTGGGGTGGGCACTTTATCGTCACATCAATGACCTATGGTGATGAAAGGATTGTTAATTCTGATGATGCCTATATTGGCGGTGACATTCCGTTCTTTGGCCGAGGATTGTACACGACCATGCTACTCATCTCAATCGTAGCATCAGGTGCACTCTACATCTTCTCACGGAATCAAATTCTCCTCGGTGCAGATTCACAAGCTCAAGCAATGCTATCAGAGCAACAAATGAAGGCTGGGAAATCAGCCCGGCATGAAGCCGCTCGGCATGATGCAAGGATGGCTGCGGCCACTCAAACCAAGAAATCCGAATACACTGGCAAGCCTACCAAAAAATCTGTTACTGCATCAACATTCGATATCAGTGCTGCTCTTGCAGAGCAAACGCCCGGATCTACCGAACACTATGTCGCGGGTAGTTCAGTGGTATCTACAGATGAAGCTGATGCGATGGATGACATGATTTCTGAAATGCAAGAAGAACAGGCATTAGAACAAGAATTGCAAGCAAAGGGACTTCGGGGAATCATTGGAAGTCAGCGCCAAGCCCCTTCCACAAAACCTCATTCTTCGAGATTGTCTACCTCTGCAGAATCTAAACCCAAACCGAAGTCGATTAGGAAAACTCGCAAAACTCAAACCGCTAATTCAGAACCTAAACCTACCGAAGAGGAAGAAGAAAAAACGGTGAGAAAAATCGACCCTGAAGTCAACGATGAAGGAGATTTCAGCGACTTCTCACTCTGATGATCCATTTGGAATCGTTTGTCCGCCACGGATGGTCAATTGATCCGATACATACTGAATAATCGCAGGCGTCATCAAGCAAGGTTCTCCATCAACTTGAACCCACATCGGTGGATCATGCGGTACATTGCAGGGCTGATTGTCTGCATCGATATTTCGTAATTCTAATCTCTTTCCCAAATTAAGGGTGATGCCCCATTTGCCAACGTGGGTACCCTTCTTGAGCGGACCCATGATACGAAGCATTTGTGATTTAGAGAGACCTGTGGCCAATATGATGGACATTGAATCCTGCGTAACACACATGCCTGGGGCGACACGATAGCCACCACCGAAAGTCTGGGTCATAATCGTTGTATACAACCCACTCATATCCGTTCGACCCAATTCAACATCATCCACTTTGAGCCAACCATCTTGTTTCTTCCAACCAAGGATACTCTTGATTCCAAGATAGGTATACTTCATCGTCCCACGAATATGTTTTCCTTGTCCGAGTGTTTTTCGCCGAGATACATCGCTTGTCGTACCGCCATCTGATTCTAAGAACGCCCAACGACGAACCATACAATCCTCATCAGCTTGACCATCCCATTCGGTTGTAGCTGGTGATGGATAATGTGGTAAAGCCGGTGCGGGGGCACCATCAATTCGCATTGCACCGACACGCCTGTCAACCCCTGACTTGAGAATAGAAACTGCCTCTCTCGTATTGCGTAGCGGAATACCATGTGCACGTGCGTAGTCATTTCCACTACCCATCGGAATAATTCCAAGTGTTCTTGCGGATCCTCTCAATCCACTGGCAACTTCATTCATCGTGCCATCCCCACCAACGGCGACGATGAGGTCGAGGTCCTCGCGGTCTCGAAGGCTGAAGGCCAACTCGGAAGCGTGTCCTGTTCGCTCTGTCCAATGAATCTCACAGTCCAATCCTTCTTCTGCAATTTGTTCAGCAATCTTCGGCCATCGCTTCAGAACGGTACCATCTCGACCGGCCGGGTTGACAATACATGCGATGCGAACCATACCATTACGAGAACGGCTCCCAATCAAGAGTCTTCCCCGACAATCATCTAGAAATTATATGACCGAAAATAACGGGTATCATGGCCCCCTCCGACGGGCATGGGCACATCATGGTCTGAGTTTGATATAGTCTGCATGATGCGGGCGCTCGAACTCGCTGAAAGGGGGCGAGGGCAAGTTTCACCCAACCCACCTGTAGGCTGTGTTCTGGCTCAAAATGGCAACATTATTGCCGAAGGATGGCATGATCATCTTGGTGATTTACACGCCGAACAAGCTGCGATTGCGGATGCTGAAGTCCGAAGTGCTGCAACCGAAGGTTGCACTGCCTACGTCACACTAGAGCCGTGCAACCATTTTGGAAGAACTCCGCCATGTACCCAAGCTTTGCTCTGGGCAGGTGTGAGTGAAGTTGTTGTGGCGACACGTGATCCAAATCCAACAGTGCGAGGTGAAGGTATTCAGGTCCTATTGGATGCCGGCATTACGGTTCGTGAAGGTCTTCTCGAGGAGGAAGCACAAACCCAAATGCAGGCGTTCATGCATTGGTGTGAATACAAACGCCCATTGGTCACACTCAAAGCAGCCATGGATGCGAATGGTGTTGTGGATGGAGATTCCCCTGGACGCTTTACCTCTGAAGAAAGTCTAGACGCCGCTCATCGGTTGAGGCGACAGTGTGATGCAATATTGGTTGGCGTCAACACAATCATTCGCGATAATCCTACACTCGACATCCGTCGTGTACCACTGAACCGAAGTTCACAACCTCTGAGAATTGTCCTAGATCGAACGCTAAGAATTCCTCTTGATGCGAAGGTATTGACCGATGACGAAGAAACTGTGCTCGTACACATTCAACCCGATTCGAGAGGAGTTGCCCTACCTGCTGGAGATGGTGGAGCTGACCTCAGTGCTCTTCTGGATCATCTCGGCGATAGGGGTATTCAGGAATTGTTGGTGGAAGGTGGTCCGATTGTTTGGAAACATTTTCTCGATGAAAAACTCGTAGATCGGGCCATTATCATTCAATCTTCAACCACATTAGGTGATGGACCCAACAGTGGTCTAGCGGAAAATAACCTCAGTAATTCAGGTTTGAAATTGATTGGTCGAACTAATTGGGGTGGCGATACCATCGCTCTATGGTCACGGCCTAATTTGCCATGGCCCGCTCAAGATTGGCCCTGAAGTTCAGAATCAAGCCGCTTTAGCATCAGTAATAATGCGGGTGGAATCTCAGGAAATTCCTCACGGTGTGGACAAAGTGTGTCAAGAAACGCTTCGTCGTCTACATTCAGAATCAATGGATATGTACGACAACCTGTTGGACGATTCTCGTATATCGAACAAAGACCTGGTGCGTGAACATCTGCTGAATCTGTGTCTAGGAAAACACAGGCAGCAGTGGTTGGATTATTCAGAAGAATTCGAATTCCATTTTCCTCTTTGCTAAATTGTTCAGGATGTTGGCCCGTTGTTGTTGCAATCCGCAGTACGTCGCTAGGAGATAGGGGCATCTCCGTGTTTCGACAACAAAAACTGCAACCTTTTTCGAGGCAGGGGGATGTCGGCCAGGTCCCCATTGAATCCTCCTCTTCGTTCCGACGATTTGAAGGAGGAGGTCCGACCCCGTTGGAAATGGGCGGTTAGGGTAGTCTGGATATCCTGATGGGCTTCGGACCCGTCGACGCGGGT
>JAPKEY010000088.1 GCA_028821815.1 Candidatus Poseidoniales archaeon
GACTGATGATGAAGAAGTCGAAGAAGAGACTGATGATGAAGAAGTCGAAGAAGAGACTGATGATGAAGAAGTCGAAGAAGAGGGTGATGAAATGGATGCTGCATTAGCGAAACTGACAGGGGCAAGTGCACCGGTGGAAAGCGATTCATCAGAGGCAAAGTCCTGTACAATTTGCAATGCTGAAGTTGCTGCGGGAATGTCGCAGTGCCCGGTATGCTCGTTCACATTCTAGTCAATCGAAATCGAATAAATCATCAGGGATCTCGACATCGGTTCGGGATTCCTTGTCGGCAGAATCTTTGCCCATTTCGCTCATATCAATTTGATGTTGTTCCAGATTACCCTCGAGCAGTTCTGTGATTTCTTCATTCGAGGATGCGGCCAAATCAGCAGCAGAAATCCCAGCCATGGCTTCAACAGAATCTGTCGCAAACGTGGCTGGTTCAATTGTCAATTCACGTCGCGATTCTATGGAGGGAAAATCATCTTTCAAATCACCTGCTTCCAGCACATCTATTTCAGGTACAGGTGTGCCAATTACAGGAGAACATTCTCTAAGGAAATCATGCAATAACCTGCTCGAATTACCACCATGTACGAAGGCGCTTCGAGCGCGTTCCCAAGATTCCTCCTTACGCCCCCTAACCCAAATTACCCGGCACAGACCGACGGTTGCAACGTCTGTCGGAGCACCGACGGACAAGGCACGAGCCCAGAGTGATTCAGCCAACCGATTTTTGTTGAGTGATGTGGCCGTCTCTGCAGCAGCGATTGCAGCATCAGCGCGATGTGGGTGGGCCTTGATTACTGCCCGGTAAACTTTCAAGGCTTTTCGCTCACTCCCAATGCCACGCAACACCTTACCGTATCTCATTTTGAATTCAGGTTCCCTGCGCCACCTCTTGCTAGCAGCACGGAGGATTGACTCAGCAAGAAATAGGTCCCCCTCAACCTCCGCGGCGTGCGCATCACGCAAGGCCTGCTCTGGAGAGTCCACGTGGTCGTATGCATGTTCACAAGTTGAAGTCTTCCCCTGTCTTGCATTATCCACACGTTTTCAACCCGAAGGGTTGATGGCACGCCCTCAACGGCACAGTAGCGTGGCAGAAGATATTCCCGATCAACCCGAGATGCCTCTCGGCCAATTGTTCATGCCAATCATCCTACTAATTGGCATGTCATTCTTCCTCATGAGTGAGAGCCTGCGCCTATCAATGGCAAACCTAGCAGGAAGTGTGCTTGAACCCACCCTGCCGTTCCATGACCTCTATTTCGTTCCAACTGTGCTTATCGTAGGTTCCTCAATCATGTTCGTTAACACCGTGTTCAGATCTCTGTTCATGGATCCCATGATGCAAGCACATCTCAATCATCGCAACAAGCAGTTGCGGAAGTTGATGAATGAAGCACGCCTCTCTAGAGATCATGTACGGTTGGAGAAAATTCAGAAGATGCAAATGCATCTGATGCCTGAAACAACAAAATTGCAGATGGGTATGATGAAACCTATGATGTTCACGATGATTTTCGTGATTGGTATTTTCAGTTGGATGTATGTGATGGTTGAAGCGTTTCGAGTTGATTATGTGAGTTTACCTTGGAATCCACAGTGGGGTTTCAATGGCAGAATTCTTCTCTTTCCCGCCTGGATTCTTGCCTACATCACCTTAAGTGCCCCCCTCGGGAGAATTCTCGATCGCCACATCAAATTATTTCGCTACCGCAGCCACCCTCTGGTTGTATCCGGGGAGAAATTGGAAGAGCCTCTGCTCGTCCTTCTCAAAGAAAAGAAAACAAAGAAACAAAGCAATCGAAGAACACAACGTAGCCAGCGGCGCCACCGTGGAGCCGCAGAGAATGTGGATGTTGGGAAGGATGTTGAGAAAACGCCCACTCAGGGCTTTGGCCGAATTTTGGAGGGTGTGACCTGTCGCTCCTGTGGGGGAGATGATGTCAGCCGCACAGACTCTGGACGTAATCGATGCCCGGTTTGCCTCGATGAATGGAGGCGATGAAGTGAGTGCAAAAGTGACCATTAGTGGCCACCCTGGTTCTGGAACCAGCACGCTTGTTAATGGAATTTGTAAAACTCTTAACTGGCAGAAACTCAACGGGGGGCAAGTATTCCGTAACATGGCAGAAGAACGTGGCCTATCCCTTGAGGAATTTTCCCTATGCTGTATGGACGATGATTCTGTCGACCAATCACTGGACCGACTGCTAGTTGAAACCATGGTGTCAGATGATAGTCCCGAAATTGTCGAGAGTCGATTGGCTGGTTGGTGGGCTTACAAGAACAAACTACACTGCCCCCGAGTTTGGATCGATGTTAGCGAACGTGTTCGCGCCGGGCGGGTTGTCAACCGCGAAGGGGGATCGATTGATGAACAATTGAATCTAATTCGTGAGAGAATGGAATATGATGGGGGTCGCTATACCCAGTTTTATGATATTGACATTAACTCACATGAACCCTACACATGTGTCATCGACTCTGATGCGATGGCTGTCGAAGATGTTCTAATTCGCGTACTACAACATTTGGAGGAGTTCAATTGATTTTACTAGATACTGATGCAAAAACGTCGCCAGCTCACGGTTGCAACCCTTTCGAACGAACCATAGAGGAGTTGCTGGAAGCGGGGATGATTGTGATTGACAAACCAGCCGGGCCCAATAGCCATCAGGTTTCGGCATGGGCTAGAGATATCATCGGAGTTGAAAAACTCGGTCACGGTGGTACATTAGACCCATTTGCAACTGGTGTGCTTGTCCTTCTCGCGGGCCGTACGATGCGTCTGACGAAGAAAGTTCTCAGCCATGACAAGACTTACGTTGGCATATTGCGGGGTTCTCGTAACTTTGATGCAGATGCGCTTGGCCGTGCAATAGCACAATTATCAGGGCAAGTATACAATGTCCCACCTGAAATTTCCGCAGTGAAGATTCAAGTTCGGAGTCGCCGACTGAAATCTCGCCTAATCGATGTCGATGGGCGAGATGCTGCGGTCGAGATTATCTGTGAAGCTGGAACATACATCCGTACATTGGCTCGCGATTTGGGGTTGCTCCTTGGCCACCCTGTCGAATTGAAAGAACTCAGGCGGACACAATCCGGTAAATTCACGGAACCACAGTCAATATCACTTCAAGATTTGAAGGATGCTTTTTGGCTTTGGCGGGAAAAGGGGGAAGAAGTTGCACTGCGCAGGATTCTTTCACCTATTGAATCACTGGTAAGTGAACTTCCAGAGGTTATCATCAAGGATGGTGCCGCGGGTGCTATTGCGCACGGTGCACCCTTGATGCGACCAGGTATAGTATCCATCGCCAATCATTTGGAACGCGGTGACATGGTGCGGTTGATGACAATGAAAGGTGAATTAGTGGCTTTGGCATCTATGCTAACACGATCGGAAATGGTTGCTGAAATGAATGAAGGTGAGATAGCACGCCCAGATTCAGTCTTCCTACCACCCGAGCTATACCCTCGCGCATGGAAAAAGAAATCTTCTTCCGATTGATTCTACAGAACGATCATGCCTGTTCAAATTCCTCAAAAATCCACGTCTCTGTTTCGAGCCGAATCTTTAGTTTCGCCATGTGTTTCCACCCCTGTACCCACCCCCTGATTGGAGCACCAATCATTGTGGGAACAATCCGTAGAAGCGACTACCCCGTATAACCATTCAGGGGAAATATCGCATTATCCGCCCATATGGGGTTTTTTTAGAGGGTGAACCATTACTCAACCTTTCGGATTTGGTTGGGGCCATAAATGAATATCAATAAGGCAAGCAAGCCGAGTGTAGTGACACTGATCCATAGGAATGAATTGTATTCATTCAGCAAGGAGTCTGTTTGCAACCCATTATCCGAATCACTTGGAGATTCGTTTCGATCTTGGACCGTGATGGTTGTGGACCACAAGTTATTCACTTCGTTTGTTTCATCAATTTCACCCGTCCAATCAATCTCAATCTCCAAAGTAACCTCTCCGGATTGAATGTCCAATCGACTCCACTCATTACATGATGCTGTTTCTAGTCCTCCTGGGGCAATCATTGCGATTTGTGGTGTACCGATTGTTTGGCCATCAATCGAACAACGTACAGTAACAGGTTGTGCAACAATATGGCCACTATTTCGAACGAAAACATCGATTGCAATATCATTGCCTTCGGTAATCGAAGATTCACCAGTATTTTGGTCTAGAATACCAATGCTTTGCACCCAAACATCGGCTTGCTGTGTGGCGATAATCGTGACACTTTGATTGATTTCGGTTGTTCCATCGGTAACTGAAATAATGATGAGGTGGGACCCAACTGTGATTGGGTTAAATGTGATTTGACCGGCTGAGAAAACAGCCCACTCGGGTGTAATTTCAATATTCAACAAATTAGAAGGCGTGTCACGATCCCAATATGCAAATGGGGTGGATAGGGGTTCATTGATTTCCATAGTCAACTCAACTGGAAGAGATGCCATCTCTGGTGAGTCATCAATGGCAGTGATAATCACTGCAATTTCATCCACCCAAGTATTCTGGCGTTCATCCATGACGGTTATGGTAACCGTAGTTTCCCCATGGGCATCGGCTACAGGCTGAAGCCGAACTTGACCATTGACGAAGTTAGCATCCATGATTGACATATCAGCACTTGACACTGTAACAACAAGGTCGGCATTTGATGTGATGTCGTCCGAGCAGGTGTAAATGAAGTCAAGTAAACGTCCACCACCATCTTCATCGAAGATTTGATCGTTTTGCCCATCACATACCGGGTCGCGATCCCACTCGATGAGAAAGCCGCCATTGATACTCATCGATTCAACCTGAATGACGATGTCTTCTGAGCTCCCGTTGCTAGACCAATGGAAGCGTGCCGATAGTCCAACCTCAATAACGCCGCCACCAGGTGGTAGAAGATGGCCAATTGCAGCCATTAAGTGAAATGTTGAGTTGCTAGATGTGATGTCGTGTGAAGCGACTTCTTCACCATTCATAGCAATCCTTAACGTGGCGAACCCTGGTACCATCGAATGCACAGCGCCAATAATTTCACCTTGAATTGTCAGCATTGGATTGTTGATATCAACCGTCAGGCCCTCAATACATCCATCGATTAGGGTGCCATGAAATCGGATATAAGGCGCCATTGTTTGAAGTATTTCACCAGCAGATATTGGTGTCATTGTGGACCAATCATCACCTTCTTCTGATGTGGAATAATGCCAACTTGCATTACCAGACATATCAGGATGGAAGCGCCCCCATGCCTGTTCGTGTGGAAGTAATAGCGGAGATGTCACCCATGTACCGGAATTTTGGCCTGCATTTTCCAAACCACAAGGGGACAGCGATAATCCATCGAGCGAACCCGTTGTTAGATTGATTTCGATAATCGGGAATTCTTCAAAGAAAACAGAATGTGAGGCTTGTGCCAATTCAAAGGTCCCCCAAGGTTGCAAATGCTTGACAATTAAGCCTGCAGCATCTACTTGTAATTCCGTATCGTCAAATTCACCAACTGAAACGTAATCAAGCATGATTGTGAGGCTCGATAATTCGGCCCAAGTCCAAGATTGGATACTGTCCAATGAGTACACCATTGCATTGTAATTCATGTGATTCACTTCACCCATTGTGTGCGCATATGTTCGGATCAAATGTTGAGTCCCTCCAGATTCGACAATGATGCGCACACTATCTTGTTGTAGTGAATCGGGAACTCTGAATGCGACTGATAGTGAGACATTGGCAATTTCATAATTTGACCCCTCACTCAAATCAAAACCAGATAGTTCGATAATGGGGCCTTTGGTCCAAGAAAATCCACCATCTGAGTCCCCATCGGAATCATTGTCGCAAACCGGGTCGGATATTGGCTTGAAACAATCCGGATTGCCAATGGATAGATTGTCACCTGAAGGTGATACTGTGGACCATGCTGTAATTTCATTGTAGTTGACTGGCCGATTGTGCGCGAATGATAAACGCCCATCTGCAATCATCGATGCAGAATGTTCGGCAGGATCTGTGCTGTATGCCTTGTTGGTAGAAAGTTCCCATTCAGAGGCATTGTCGAAGGTCCCCGCTGGCAACAAATCCACCACTTCAGAGCGGATGACTGTGTCGCCATTGACAGCCATAGGCATGGTCGAAAAAGCGAGAATGAGAACCAGCAAAACCGAGAGGCTTCGGGTGTGCATAGACCTGCGCTGCCGAGTAGCCCCTTGAATCCCTCGCCTGCGCGTGTGTGCGCATGTATGTGTAGCGGCGCCCTGCGCTTGCTTGAAATACCGTGCACAGGTCGCCGATTTACATCGTGGCTGCGGTGGTCTAGTGGTTAGGACGGTAGATT
>JAPKEY010000003.1 GCA_028821815.1 Candidatus Poseidoniales archaeon
TCATGGATGAGGCACTTTCTGACACCTTCCTCGATTTTGAGAACTGCACCGATCCGGGTGATGAAGTCTGGATTAACGCCTGGATTGACGATGCACACAATATTCGAATCGATGCAATGAACGTCCCTCTGGAGGCTAAATACACCACAATCAGTTACACAATGGCTATTTCTGGTTACGATTTAAATGGGACAGAGGATAATTCAACTACCATTCGGATCGACTATACCGGTACGGAGTGGCCAGCGGTCATCTATGAGTTACACGTTGTTTTCACAAATGATACCTTTGAAATCGAAGAGGAATTAGATGGAGATGGAAATACTACAGGAAATACCACTGAAATTTGGTCGGCAATCAATTTGGCTGAGTTGGATGCAACTGTAGAAATCAAGGAACGACCGGCAAGCATGGGCTGGTTACCTTGGGTTGATGACAGTCCTACAAAGGAAGCCGAGCTGATTACCGAAGAAGGACGTCGTTGTTGGAGCACATCTGAATTGGGTAATTGGGGTTGGATTATGATGGGTGCAGAATGGGGTGGCGGCCGTGAGACGGCGATGCTTGCCGGCGGTTCTGCAGGTGTTCCACCTTGGTGGATGGCCTTTGTTTCCATGTCGATGTCAGTCTTCTTCCTATTTGCTCAATATCCACTAATGTATCGCTTCTACCACACCGAGGATGACGATATCTTGAGTGAAACTCAATTGAAGCGACTGATTCAACAAGCCATACAGAAAGTCGAGAAAAAAATGCGACTAGAAGTAGACTGGGATGCTTGGAAAATGCAGGAACGAGATATCAGTATTGACGTACTTGTTCCTTACAGAACAACCATGGAAACCCATGTCGACATCCAAGAAATTCGCGGTGCAATGATTACTCTTGTTCTCGATGAATTCAAGGCATTTGGAGTCATGAAACCACTCCATCTCCAATCCAAGGCTGTCGACAGCCGAAAGGGAATATTTGAATCTCTAGAACACGGTCTAGATATGAAGGTTCAAGCTCAAGGTGAGAGGGCTGAATTGGTCGATGATTACTCGAAATTCTTTGAGAACGTAGGTCAACTTGCTGGTGTTGAATATCAAGCTATCAAAGAGGTGAAGAAGTGGTTTGCATCACAGCGTCTAACCGATCGCGGTTCCAAGGTATATTCTGACGACGCTGCACTCTATGTTCGCATTATCTACAAGCCAAAGCAGCGTTTTGCCTTCTTCCGATTCAAGCGGTCATATGTCGATGTTGAAGCAGATATTGAGAATTATATGCGTCGCAAGATGACGGATTATCTTGAAGATCGTAAGTTGGTTGTCAGCGCACGAAATGAAGTTCAGACGCTCTCTGACCGCTCTGCCGCTGGTCGTGTCGAAACCGGCGGAGAAGAAGGCAAACATCAGGCATTGGTGGCCAAGCAAGGAGGCATCGTCGGTACCCTGCTTCAAAACCAGGTCATGGGCGATGTGTTGTCGACCGTCGAATTCGTAGCGCAAGAAAAACGTGATTTCATCAACCGTTGGGGATTCTGGGGCCTCATCGTCTTCGTTTGGATTCCATTCATGGCTTCTGGCGTACTTGTCGGCGCCATGCTCGGTTTACTCAGCCGCATGAGATTCACCAACGTACTCATCGCTTGTTCGCTCGGAGGATTTGCCGCATCGATAACTTGGGCTTATACCGCTCGAGGAATCATCGAAGTGATGGAGCGATATCATGCTGAAGCCCTCATTCCATGGTTGATTGCAATCGTGATTGCATTCGCAGTCTTCCATCTTCGAACCAGTAAGAAGCGTCGTCGAGAAGCACTGTTCAAGGAGACCGTACAATTCTTTGGTGGCACTTCGGAGAATGAAATCTGATTGAGATTTCACCCTGTGTAACAGGGTGAATTCACTCAATTGCTATATGTCACCGATTTGAGCCCGCTTCGGGATAACATGGCATTGGTTGACATCACGAATCTCAAACGGCATTACAAAATGGCCTCTGGAACAGTCAGGGCCCTCGATGGAATCAATCTGAAAATTGAGGAAGGCGAGAGGATTCTCTTACTGGGACCATCTGGTTCAGGTAAGACAACTTTGTTGAATTGTCTTGCAGCCCTCGACAATCCAACTGATGGTGATTACGATTTCAATGGCCAAAAAGTACCAAAAGGACATGCAGAGAAGATGACCACATTCCGTCGAGAAAATATTGGTTACGTTTTTCAATTCTTTAATCTCCTTCAAGATTTGACTGTGCTTGAGAATATCCTCCTGATTCAAGAACTTTCAGATGGTAGGGATGAATCCAGAGCCCGTGAGTTGCTGGCTTTGGTCGGCCTTGAAGCAGAGGTAAACCGATTCCCAGCAGAGATCAGTGGTGGTCAACAGCAGAGAGTTGCGATCGCCAGAAGTTTGGCCAAGAGCCCCAATCTATTGCTTGGTGATGAGTTGACTGGGAATTTAGATTCAGCTACATCCGCGAAAGTCATGGAAGTACTGGTCAGTGCTTGTGAAGCAGAGGGGATTACGACAGTCATGGTGACTCACGATGAATCATTGACCAAGTATGCGACCAGAGTTGTGCGTTTGGACAGTGGAAAAATCATCTCTGATGAAAAGGTTTGAACGGAGGTGACAAGATGTCTATGCTGTTGACAAAGAGGCTCGCAAGAAGCCTTTGGCGCACCAAATTACGCCTATCAGCAGTCATTCTAATGGTCGCCATTGGCGTCTTTGCAGGTATTTCGTTTGGGGCCTATGCAATTTCAGTCACCACGCTGTATGATGACATCTACGCAGATGATGAACTGGGAGTCAATCTCCCAGATGTATGGGTTGAGAATAATGCTGGAAATTGGAATGCTTCAACTTCCGAAACACTCTGCCAAGAGATTCGAGAACAATGGCCCAGTGATGAACTCGTACTGGACAAATGTGAACCGCGCCTGGTTTCAAATGGGCAATTCTTCAGTGAATCTGCCGATAACGGAATGGTTGTCGCAGTTTGGCACGGGATCGATGAAGGTGAAGTGGACAGAGTTTGGATTCCAGAACATGATTGCTGCTCGGGTCGAATGGCCATTGCCCCCGATGAAATTGTCATCGATCAACACGCCGCCGAAGCGCTGGAAATTGAGGTTGGTGATTCAGTTCACATCAGTGCTGGTGCAGGATATGCCCTCGATTACACCGTCGTCGGGATTGGATTTCATTCCAATCATTTGTATTTCACAATCGAAAATCAAATCCTTCCTGCTCAACCAGGGACCTTTGTCACCGGATACATGACTGACGAAGGACTTGAGGCGCTGGCCAACTTCAGTGCTGGAGAATCGAATTACCTCCTCATAGACGTTGAAGGGACCCCTGATCCTCAGAATTCAAATGCAAGTGGATTGACCGATTTGGAAATAGGAATTGAAGCCATCGCAATAGAGATCGATAACTCTCATCTGGATGTATATGATCGAACAGAAGAGTTCTCGGTTGAATTCTTGCGAGCAGATGTAGAGGGTGCTGAAAAAGCATACCCTGTCATCACAGGAATGCTAGCCGTTGTCGCTGGCATCACCATCTTCCTCAGTTTACAGAGATTGATTCAATCACAGGCCAAGGAAATCGCTGTACTACGGACACTCGGTGTGAAGCGAATGTCGATTATGCCTGGTTACATCATCGCACCGATTTTCATTGGTGTCATCGGTTGTGTACTCGGCGCTATTCCAGGTGTATTCTTCGGTGCACCTGCGATGACCAAGGTGTACGAAGGCATCATTGGAATCCCCATCATCAATCCAACGGTTCCATCCTCATTGGTGGTTGAGGTAGTCGTAACCGCCATGGTGATTGTCTTCTTGTCTGGACTGAGGCCTGCTTGGCAAGCATCACGGATGCAACCATTGGAAGTATTGCGTGGTCAGCATGAGATTCGTGTATCCTCCAGAGGTTTGCAGAAGTTAACTGCAAAGTTGCCTGCTACGGTTGGGTTGACCATTCGTTCAAGTGTACGAAAACCGGTTCGCTTGATGTTCACTTTCCTTGCAGTGGGCCTTTCAATGTTGATATTCGGTTCCATGATGATTATGATGGACTCCTTCGGAGAAATATTCCTTGGAGGTGTAGAAGACCGTCAAAGTTGGGATGCCAAGGCTATGACGGAAGGCGATGAAGATGCAAAGGATGCCATCATCGAATGGGCCGATGAAAATGGAGCAGAACATGAACTCATGCTCATATTCCCGGGCAAACCCGAGAATGACAATCGGAAATTGTTCGCCTGTGGACTTGAGAATGTCGCAACTGAGACTGGCGATTCGATGTTTTTGGTGTATCTTTCAGATGGTAATTTACCATCCGCCAATCAGGCCATACCGGAGGTTCTCATTGATGAGGGCCTCAACCATTTCCTTGGCTGGGAGATTGGTGAAACACATACGCTTGTATTCGGTGACCAAACGGTTGAAATCAAAATCACAGGTTTCACTCAGGGTGAAATGTCCCGCACCGTGTATTTCCATCGTGCCGACCTTGCAGAAATTTTGGGGATTGAGGCCACTGTTGTGATGCTTGATTTACCCGACGGGATCGAACTAGACAACCATCTCGCTGAGAGTTCATTTGGCGTTACGTTGCGTGAAGACACGTTGGATGCCTTTGAAACCCTCATGGAAAAACAACAGGAGATGTTCATCGCGATTCAGGGCTTGGGCATTTTGGTTGCCGTTGCCGTCTTGTTCAACACTCTTGTGATGAATTTGGCTGAGAGAGACACTGAACTAGCGACCCTGAGAGTACTGGGGGCATCCAACAATCGATTGGGGTTGATGCTGTTCGGTGAGCATTTGGGCATTGGATTGATTGGCGGTGTCCTAGGCTGTATTTTCTCTGTTCTTGGAACAAAATTGATGCTTTCTTCATTCGTAACATGGACTGCATATTTCACAGTCTCAGCCTCTAATTCATCGATTTTCCTTCTGATTGGAATTGTGGTATTCATCTCAATTTCCTTGACACCCTTTGGAATGTGGAGAATCAAGAAAATGAATTTGGTCGAGAAGGTCAAAGATCTCTCACAGTGAGGTGTTTTGTATGCGCTTAGTAACTTGGAATCTCAATGGCATCCGTGCGGCGATTCGCAAGGGATTGGATGAATTTGTCGAACGTATCAACCCCGATATCCTACTGTTGCAAGAAACGCGAGCTTTACCTGAACAACTTCCAAAGGATTGGACTCCAACCATGCCACACACACTCATGCATCCCGCTGAGAAAAAAGGCTACTCTGGTGTGGCGACTTGGTCCCGTGAAACATTCACAGAAATGGGTCGTGGAACCGGTACAAGACTGGATACTAACGATACCGAAGGTCGCATGCTCCATACTTATCATAATGGCGTGCACTGCTTGAATTGTTACTTACCCAGTGGCTCTAACAAGATTGAGCGTCAAATTTGGAAGGAACAGTGGATGGAAGATCTCCTCGAATGGGCGCGCCCGTTTACGAAATTGGATGAACCAGTATTCCTATGTGGAGACCTCAATATCGCTCACACTGAAGATGATATTTGGAACCCTGTTGGCAATAAAAAGATGAGTGGATTTTTACCACAGGAACGTGAATGGTTTGATCGACTTCTCGCATCGGGTTGGAATGATTTACTCCGAATTGGCGTCGGACCTGGAAAAGGGCCTTACTCATGGTGGTCGAATCGTGGACAGGCTCGAGAGAAGGATCGTGGCTGGCGTATTGACTATGTTCTCGCAAATGCGGCTGGCGCGCCACTCTTGCAACGAGCTTCTGTGATGAGGGAGGGTGGATTGGTCGTTAGCGACCATGCCCCAGTCATCGTTGATTTGGATATTTAGGTCGACCCTACGGGTCGACAAACGCTCAAATGCAGGGAGTAGTGGGGACACCCATGAGCGGTGGCCTCGAAAATCGCCTCGAGCGCCTTCTTCCGAAAGGGCGTGGCGTTTGGATTCCGATGGATCACGGTCTCTCAGGATACCCTGAAGAAGGCCTTGACCGAATGGATTCAGTCATTGATTCCATCATTTCCGGTGGGGCTGATGCCATCGTTTGCCAGAAAGGAGTTGTCAGCCAACAATCGATTCGAACCGGTTGGGATGGATTTGTTTGTCATGTCTCAGCTTCGACATCCCATGGTGGCGAAAATTCACAATTCAAGGTTAAAATTGCAAGTGCTGCCGAAGCATTTTCTCGAGGCGCCACAGGTGTTTCTGGACAGATCAACCTCGGTGATGAAAACGAACCTGAAATGATTGTTGACATGGGTGAATTGACATCGGAAGCACATGAAATGGAAATGCCGGTTCTAGGCATGGTCTACCCCCGAGGTCCAAATTTGGTCACTTTGCCAAATGATATCACAGGTGGTGTGGCTCATGCTGCACGTGTCGCATATGAAATGGGCTGCCATGTAGTGAAAGTTCCTTGGACGGGCAATGCAGAAAGTTTCCGAAAGGTGTGCGATGCTGTCCCCATTCCCGTATTGATTGCCGGTGGT
Organism: Candidatus Poseidoniales archaeon; assembly: GCA_028821815.1. Taxonomy (GTDB): domain Archaea; phylum Thermoplasmatota; class Poseidoniia; order Poseidoniales; family Thalassarchaeaceae; genus MGIIb-P. Next base: position 6,515 of record JAPKEY010000003.1, read on the forward strand.
CCCAGTGGTGGGAGTTTCGACGAAACATTAGAAATCGTTCGGTATGCAATGTCAGCCGGTGGAGCCGGTGTATGCATGGGTCGTCAGGTGTTTGGCGCCAAAGATCCTGCAGCCTGTGTTCGTGCACTACGGGCAATCATCCATGAGATGTGAGGTGAACAAATGGAATTGTGGCTAGACGCAGCGAGTGTAAATGGAGGCGTTCTCCAACCACACCCTGCAGACCGCGTATTGCTCGCTAATGGGGATGCAATCCCTGAGTGGGTTGACTCTGCTTTGTTTGCTTGTGAAGACGGGCGCATTCTTGATTCATCTACCACACCTGTTGGTGTTCATATTGAAATTAGCGATGCGGAGGGTCAAGACGCAGCAAAATCGATGGTTGGTCTTGTATCTTGGATTGTATTGACCACCGGAGATTGGCAAATGATTCCACTTGAGAATATCGTTGCAGCTGCCCAGGGGACTGGAACACACCTCATCGCTCGAATCGATACAACACAATCCATTCGGGGTGCAGCTTTTGCACTTGAGACTGGGGTTGATGGCTTGCTATTACCAGCTGATCATGCTGAAATTTGGGCTGATGCGCAGATTATCGCAGCCGAACGTCTCGCAACCCAAAGCGAAGGTGACGAAGGTGTGCTTGAAGATGGATCTGAACTTGTAGCGGTAGAGATCCTTTCCATCGATGATGGGGGCGTTGGTGACCGTGTTTGTGTAGACTTGACATCCATTCTTGAAGTCGGTGAAGGCTTCCTCATTGGTTCTTCTGCCAATGCGTTGGTTTTGGTTCATGGTGAGACATTGGAGAGTGAATTTGTCCCCCCTCGTCCATTTAGGGTCAATGCAGGGGCTGTTCACGCATACATTTTGTTGGCAGATGGTTCAACCAAATATCTGAGTGAACTGATTGCGGGAGATTCTGTTGCAGTATGCAATTCATCGGGCATTGTCCGCAGTGCAATGATTGGGCGGATGAAAATCGAGTCCCGCCCATTTCTACTCATTCGTTACGGCCATTCTGAGAGTGAAATCACGGGACAAATTTTCCTTCAACAAGCCGAGACCGTTCGATTGATATCTCCTTTAGGAGATATGCCCTCCGTCACCTCAGTCGAGGTTGGTGATTATCTGCTTGCATACACTGGAACAAGCGCTAGGCATATCGGGCAGAACGTTCTGTCGGTAGCCGAGGAGCACTGAGGAGGGGGTAGGATGGCAGTACTGGGTCGCGGCGAAGGTCATGGTGGTGTTAGTATCCTCCACGCTCTTGGTGCTGGCTATGGTGCCGCTGCCAGTATCTCACTTTCAACACGTGTTCAATTGCGAGATACACCCGTCAAAAGAGCGCCTGAAGACCCACATGGGCTGATTCTTGCAGTCATAGAAACTTGGTCTAACACAGGTCTATCCATGCCTGATACTGAAGAATTACACTGGGCTGTCCGTTCCGACCTGCCTATTGGGTGTGGGTTGAAATCAAGTGCAGCATTGGCAGTCGCTTGTATCCGAGCTCTCGCTGATGCAACTAAAACTGAATTAGAAAATCATCAGATCGTCGATATCGCATCATCTGCCCAGTTGGCTTGTGGATGTTCATTCACCGGTTCCGTTGATGATTCATGGGCAGCGGTTGAACCCGGTTGGAAAGTTGTAGACCCATCCCGACCTGCTGCTGATGGTGTATTGATGCAGGGGGAAATTGAGAATCCCGAAAATTGGGTAATTCTCATTTTGAATAGGGGTCCAAGAATTATACAACCTGATCCCGAGCAATTTCAAGCGGTCGCGAGTCAATTCCAGCAAGCAATTTCTGCGGTAGAACAAGAACAAATTTTCAATGCAATGATACACAACGGACGTGCAGTTAGTGCTGCCCTTGGAGATGGAGTAGGCCGTAAGACGTGTAACGATATGAGTATCTTAGGGTGTCGAGTCTCGGCTATTTCTGGATCAGGTCCAGCCATAGCACTCATCCTTCCAGCCAGTCAAGAATCCACCATCCGACGTGTTCACCAAACAATTGAACCACGTGGATGGGAAATTCTCGAGACCACCTTTCGTTCGGGTGAAGCATAAGGGGAAAGTCGTTCTCGCGCTGCACCCGTAGGGTGCAGCGATGGGTATGAGTCTTGGTGAATCGGTGCGAGTCACACTCTTCGGCGAGAGTCATGGGGCTGTCGTTGGTGCGCTTCTAGAAGGGATGCCTCCAGGAATCCCAATCGATGTTGAAACCTTAATTGAAGATCTTCAGCGTCGTCGACCAGGCCGTCGTTTACTATCTTCAAGAGCTGAACCAGATCACTGTGAGATTCTCTCAGGAGTTTACGAAGGTCAGACAACTGGATATCCAATTTTACTTCTCGTTCGCAATCAAGATGCTAAATCAAGAGATTATGGTTTCTTGCCGGATCAACCCCGGCCTGGTCATGCGGATTTACCTGAAGCGACACGGACTGGTGGGGCGGCAGATTTGCGTGGTGGTGGCGCCAATTCAGGACGATTAACCCTCGGATTGGTGGCTGCAGGTTCGTTGGTACGGGAGGCCCTAGGGGACGTGGAAGTTGGTGCACATTGCAGCCAAATTGGCCCAATAGCGGCTCAATTTCAAGGAAATCCAGAAGGCGAGGCTTGCACCATCTTGAATTGCAATGATGTTGAGGCTGCAGAACTGATGCTCACACTTGTCCGGTCTTTGCGTAAAGCGGGAGACAGCATCGGTTCAAGTGTAGAAGCTCTAATCTCTAATTTGCCATTGGGTGTAGGTGAACCGTGGTTTGAGGGCCTTGAACCCGCTCTCGCTCGTGGTTTAATGGCCATTCCTGGTGCACGTGGTGTTGAATTCGGGCGAGGTCGAGAATCTGTGACAATGCAGGGGTCAGAACACAATGATGCATGGGGCCCTGAGCAGATTCCAATCGGAGATGATGCAGATGGTGCTCTCGGTGGAATGTCAACAGGGGCACCGTTGAGAGTTCGTGTTCACTTCAAACCACCAAGTTCTATTTCAGTTCCACAAATGACATTGCATCTCCCCTCGGGTGAAATGCGAGAATTGCAAATTGGAGGGCGCCACGATCCAGTCATCGCACCGCGGGCAACACCTGTCGTAGAAGCCGTTTGCCGCCTAATTGTTGCGGATTTATTGCAACTTCGGGGGAATTGGAATTGAATATTAACGTCCACAAATTCGGTGGTTCCTGTCTTTCAGCTATCGAAGATATCGATGCTGTAGTTGAACGAATACGCAGTTCAGAGGGTCGCGCAATTGTAGTCGTTTCAGCATTCAATGGGGTCACTGATCGATTGATTGAACAGATTGACCACCGCTCAACAACATCTAATTCAGCTTTCACAGCATCCATTGAATTGGAACACATCGAGCGAGTGCCTGAGATTGCAACATCACCTTGGGCCGTACGTTTTGCCGAAACCCTTCACCACTTGGCTGCATCTCTGGATTCCCATGCCCATGAACCCAATGCTGAAGTTCGCGCTGATGCGCTGGCTTGTGGGGAGCGTCTCTCCAGTTTGGCGATTGCAGTGGCCTTGGATAGCCGCGGAATCCCATCGATTCCAGCATGGTCTGAAGAAACTGGGATTCGCTTGATTGGGCGTGGCGAGGATGCCAGAATCGATTCAAATCGAACAAAGCAACTCCTCGAGATACCCACTGGGGCCGTACCGGTCATAACGGGATGGTATGGGGTGACAAAGGATGGATATGCATTGCTTGGCCGTGGTGGCTCCGATTTAACCGCAACAGCAGTTGCTGCAGCCCTAGATGCTTCGAGTGTTACAATTTGGCGTGATGTGGAAGGAGTCCTCGCCCTTTCTCCTCGTTGGACTCTTCCAGCGCGCAACCTATCGAATTTATCCTATACAGAAGCCGCAGAGTTCGCCCTATTCAGCGAACCGATGCTACACCCCGCCGCAGTTGAGCCCCTCAGAGTACCAGGGATTCCCCTTTACCTACGCCCCCTCCATAGCCCCGATGTCGATGGTACAATCATCGGGCCATCCATTCGTTTGGAAACACCTCGGGTTCGTGCTGTCGGGTGTTTGCCTAGACTCGTTCCATTGTCATGGTCACTTTCAAGTGCCCTATCACTTACAGAATGTGTCAGTGATGCCATGGCCACATTGGGGCGTGCTCGTATTCGTGTAGCTAGCGTTCGTGCCCAACCTGGCCATGTACGCCTTCTGGTATCGAGCAGAATGGCAGCTCGTGCAAAACGTATTCTGTCCGAGAAACCAAGTTTACCAACTCCCGAATTAGGTGAACCCATTTCGATTCTATGTTTTGTAGGGGAAGGCATTGGAAATGATCTAACAATCCGAAATCAAATTGAATCATTTGCAAACGAATCGAGTATTCATTTGCGTTTTAGTGAGGATGAAAAGCGTGACCACGCAATTCACGCAACCGTTCCAGCAAATCAAACAGAAATCTCACTGCAATCGCTTTGTGCCGCTCTAGATCTATTGGCCCAATGACCAATTTCACTAATCACTTGATTCTCGCCACTGCTGGATTCGCAGTGGGATATTTGCACCGAATAGTGCTGCGACTAAGATGAAGACAAACATTGTACCTAGAGCCACACCATACACACTGGTCAATTCAACAGATTGTGAGAGGCGGATTGAAGTTTCCTCGTCAAAGAATTCAAAGAACCATGGAATAATGACATTGATTAACAGTGTACTGGATGCAACAAAGGCAGCAATGACTGGTGTTACAACGAGGCTGATATGATATCTGCTGAGCACTTTCTTGACATTCATGACGTATACTTCACCAGTACGGATACTGGTGTCAAGCATTGAAAACCGAATGATCCCATTGGTCACTTCCATGTACATGACTAGGGATACCGCATAGAGGACAATCAGTTGCTTGGTCCAAAACTCTCCAACCTCAGCGAGTATCCCTGCATCAAAGGTGTCCTTCGAGGCAGCAAATCGCAGTGAGATGACGATGAATAGAACGTAGGAAGCGAGAAGTCCTCGTGCATCGCGACGGAAGATTCCGAAAAATCCCGCTCCCAGTGCAGCGATTACAAGAAGAAGATGTATGATCTGTCCCATGGCATCAAGTCCCATCCACATTGCCATTTCATTCCAGAGAGTTCCATCAGCAGGGGTGACCAGATATGTCAGAACGGCGAGTAGCATCATCAATCCACCACCGATAAGTTGGAGAGTTTGGACCATCCGATCCGCAGGTAAGAACTTCATCTTTGGAACCAAGGGGCCACCGAAGAGGCTCTCAACAAATGTTGGAATGTGAACTTCTGGAACAGCATCCTTTGGAACTTCTGCGCCACCAGCCTTCATTTTTCCAGCGAGTTTTTTACGAGAAGGCGCAGCGGCCCTCACAGTTTTCCCATCATAGAGATGGGATGTATCAGAAGTATTTCCAGCAGCCATCCTATCACCTCAGAATCCCCTGGCACCAGCAAGTGCCGTTGAGAGTAGCATATCAGGCTCCCAATCCATGACGAAAGCACCGAGTCCTCGAATCTCCGTCATGAGAATATCTCGTTCTGTCTTCAGGACTTCGTATCCAGTTCGGTCTAAGCGTTTTGCATCAAATTCAAACTCAAGGCTAGATGGACTGAGCACCGTGACATCGAATTCACGTGCGCGGAAATCACGAACAGCATTGATTAGCGTAGGATCACCTTCTAGTGGACTCAAGATGATGATTGGGCTGCCTTTGTTGATGTGCGGCATGATTCGATTTGTAACAACCTGTAGAGGCGTATTGCCCTTTGCAGCAGCTCCGGCCAACTTGGTTAGCAGAACGTAGAGTTGCTTCTTTCCAGTATCTCGATCTACACTGTTGATGTCACTGCCATAGATGACCAACCCAACCGAGTCACGTCGACTCAGGAAAAATTGTGCCAAACTGGCTGCTGCTCGGGTACTATACACCAATGAGTTTCGACTCACGGGCCCGGTTTCAGCAACCGCACGGCTGTCAACAATGATGATGATATCACTCACAGCGTCACGTTCAAACTCGTTCACCATCATCTTACCAGAGCGAGCATAAGCCTTCCAGTTGACCTTGCGCATTGCATCGCCAGGGATATATTCACGCAGGTTGTAGAAATTTGAACCTTCACCGGGTTGCCGGATGTTTACAGCTCCAGTGAAAATCTTTGGTACACGACTCTTGACAAATGCATCTTTGAGATCCTCAGTCTTGGGGAAGACCAAGAAATCATCGTAGACATGGATTTCTTTTTCATTGTGGAATAGACCGAATGGATCTTGCACCCGAATACTGACAGGTCCTAAGGTATAGAATCCACGGAGGGGGCACTCGACGGTGTATTCGATGAGTGTTTCTCGGCGAGGGCCGAGTTCCATGAGGATGTAATTAGCGCCTTCCTTGATACGCATGACTTCGGGGACGGTGTCCTTCACTTCCAGAATCTTGGAGAGTGGAGAGTGGTTCTGTAGGCGAAGTGTTACTTGAATTTCGCCGTCCTCAAAGATACGTGCCGCGGACACTTTTCGCATTGCAGAAAGTGATGCAAGTGTAGGGGCATCTTCTGAATCCTCTTCCTCATCAATTCGTCGACCTGTAGCCGCAACATCCGCGTGCGCCGCACGGAGTGCAGCCCAAGTCAGGAAAGAAAGGAAAACCACAGCAACGGTCACGAGCTGCGAATTTCGCAGAACGAGACCGAGCAAGTATAGCGCTGTCGCGAGACTCGCGAACATTGCTGACTTACGACTCCATGCCATGGTTGACTCTCCTTTACTTACGCGAATATATCCTAATCCGGATTAGACCGTGGGTACGGGTACTTCTCTTAGGATGCCCTCGATGACCTCTTGCGATTCCAGACCCTTGATCTGGTGTTCCGGCTTGAGGATGAGACGGTGGCTGACCGCAAGCGGAGCCACTGCCTTCACATCGTCAGGGGTTACGAAATCACGACCACGCATTGCAGCCGCAGCACGGCTCGTCTTGAGCAGTGCCTGTGAACCACGTGGCGAGGAACCGACGAGGACACGCGGGTCCTCACGGGTTCGTGCGACAATTTCTACCATGTACATGCGAACAGCCGGGTCGACGTAGACGTCTTCGATGGCTTGCTGCATGGCGACAACACGAGCGGGATCTGTGATGACTTCAACGTCAACAGCATCCTTCCTTCGAGCGATACGTCGAGCCAAAATCTCGTCTTCATCCGCTCTGTCTGGGTAACCGACACTCATCTTGAACATGAATCGGTCCAATTGAGCTTCGGGTAGTGGGTAGGTACCTTCCTGTTCCACGGGGTTTTGAGTCGCCATGGTCAGGAAAGGACTGGGTAGTTTGTGGGTGACCGTACCAATCGTTACCTGCTTCTCTTGCATAGCTTCGAGAAGAGCGGCCTGCGTCTTGGGCGGGGCGCGGTTAATCTCGTCAGACAACAACAGATTGCAGAAAATCGGTCCGGGCTTGAACGTAAATTCGCCCTTCTTTGCATCATAGATGTTCGTACCCGTGATATCGGCTGGAAGCAAGTCAGGTGTGAATTGAACACGCTTGAAGTCACAACCGAGTGCGTCGGCGAACGTGTTTGTCATCAATGTCTTGGCAAGTCCTGGATAATCTTCGAACAGCAGGTTGCCATTCGCTAGAATATTGACCATTACGTTGTCAATGACGTGTTGCTTACCGATAATCACCTTGGCAACCTCAGCACCAATCGCTTGACCGATGGCGCCTACAGCAGCGAGTCTCTCGCGTACTTCAGGTGTGCTTTGGTGTCTCGGGGTCTGCGGAGCGGCAGGAGCCGGTGCCGGAGCCGGTGCAGCAACCGCGGGTGCGGGTGCAGGTGCAGGGGCTGGGGCTGGGGCTGGTGCCGGCGCAGGGGCCGCTGGTGCGGCCGGGGCTACGGGTGTGCCGCCTGGTGGCGGTGGTGCTTGCATGTATCTTCACTCTCCTTTTTTTAATATGACTCTCGTCATTGTTGCTTCCCCCACCGACGGATCGTTTGGAGCAACTCTCGTAACTCCGCGGGGGAATATGTTCTATTTTCGCTGTAAGCCAATTCAACAAGACGAGGATTACCAATCATTGTCTGTACTTCACCAGGCATTTTGTGGGCCATTTCGTCTCGAGTTAAATCATAGAATATTCTAACTTTGGCCATCAGGGCTTCTCGAACTCGCTGCCGGTACGATCCGGGATCGAGTTTGTCAGGGCGCTCTCTGAATCGTGTCAAATCGAAGACATGCCGCCAATTGGGTTTCTCTGGAACGACCATGATTGCGACGAGAAGTAGGAGTAGAATATTGAGGATGATGAGCCACTTGAGAAATGCATCACTTGTCAGCAATACAATCGTGGCCATCGCATCAGTGAAGGGTGCACTGAGAACTCCGGTCACGTGACGACTTTCGTCAAAGACAACGTAGAAGTTTTGAGTTTCATATTTGACCGTCGCAGACAACTGTTGGTTGTCTAATTCCATCATAGAGTAAATGACCGCGCTGAAGTAATGTTCGTTACCATCCCAAAGGGTGTTGCCTGTAAGTCGACCCTGCCAGCAGGTTGAATCGGCAACATTGCATTCGTTTCGCATACCCGTGTCTTCTGCTTCACTATAGTCCCAAAGGCGATTACTGAAGGCGGTCTGATCTGAGACAAAAAGAATGGAACCAGTGACGTCAATATCTGATAATGAACCTGCGTTGTCTCTCTTGTAATCCTGCGCGGTGATACCAGGGTAATCAATTCGCACAACGAGTGCGAGATCACCTGGGGCTGGATTGAGAGTATTGCCACTGTCGCCATCATTGGCTACATCGATGAATGCCGAGACACTGGCTTGTGCGAGAACCTTGACTTCACAAGCCTGCTCTGAATTCGCGCAGTTATCCTCAACTTTGATTCCCGTGGGCTCACGGAACATCACCGGCATTCTGCACTCCGAGTACGTGTGTTGGGTGAGATTGGCTGCTGTACATCCTCTGTCTTGCCCGAATTCAGACATGACGCCTTCACCATCACCATCAGGGTCAGCTAGAGATTGTTGAATCGATGCTAGGCTCCAGACGTTCTTTGCGTTAGGTGGGTTTGCATCGCCTTCAGTATCGTATTCATTCCAATAATGATCAATATCGTACATGGCGTCATCGAAATAGGTCACACCAAACTTGGCTGCAACTCGATTTGCATTGTTATTGTCAGCAGCGATGATGACCTTGCCACCACGTTCTGTCACAAATTCGTAAATCTTGCTCGCTTCGGTTTCATCGATTGGCTTCTCAGGTGCGATGATAGCGAGAAGTGTTCGATGTGGGTTTTGCCAATCATTGACTAGCATCGGTGTCGACATTGTGTTGGCAATGGAATAACCCTCCCCGGTTTCTCCCAATGACTCCGCCATCAAGTTGAGTTGAGCAAGACGCATATTCTCGTCTTCAGCGGATTCAAACACATAGGCTGAATAGGCTGTTTGTTTATCGGCTGAGAAGACCATTGGAAGAGCCAAAGTCATTAGAAGAATCAAGACCAGAGATGAAGCGATGTACAAGCCAAATCGGCTGCGTTCACCTTCCTCTTCTGCCACTAGTCTTCCTCCCTCTTGAAATGAATGGAGCCATGGCTCCAGCACACCAACGCCTTTGGCAATCTCATTCTGCAAATATAGGTTGCTGCAAGCCGAGTAAGGACAAATGTGTGATTATCAAGGAGTTTCAAGTCGACCCTTTCCGTATCATTGTCGAAACCTCAGGGGTCAAAGTGGCGAAATTGTAACTAAATCGCTTATTCCTCGCGCGCCCGCACGAGAGCGGCCCAAAGAATTGCCATCGGAGTGACTAGGGTTGGGAACAGGAGGAAGTTGTCTGAGGTGACTTGCTCCTGATTTTCAGGTCCATCATCGTCACCGACACTCGCATCGTTCTGATCTTGTTGTGCTCCAACCGGTCGAGCTTCGACATCTATGTTGGTTTCATCCTTGTTTGATGTGTCACCAATACCACCGTTGACGACTCCGGTGGATTTGACCTCAATTTCGATTTCACATATGCGTGTTGGATGTGTAGAGGATGCATCAAACACAAGCGTGACAGTATTTGCAATGCCTGGTTGTGTGACGGCACCTTCCATTGCTTGCAATGGTTCATCATCAACAGTCAAAACGGGGCAGTCATCTTCAATCGAAGCACTGGTGAAGGAATCAGCAGTATTCCCTATATTTTTCAAGTTGGCTTTCAGATTGAATTCTGTGCCAGCATTGACTGGATGGCCAATCTCTTCTATGTCGACCTTCCAGCGGTGTAATTTTGGAACAATCACTTCACCATCTGTACTTTCACTTGAGACTGGTAAGGGTAGTGGTGCCACCCCCCAAGAGGTCAATTCGCCATCAATTTCGAATTCATATGTGGTGCCTGCGGCTATATTCCATACATCAATTCCCGACATCTTTAGTGAGAATGTATCATTTGTTCCGCTTCCGACAGTAACACTTTCTTCACCACTCAGTGTGGCGCTAGAGGACGAATCATACTCCAATGCGATTTCAATATCGCCTGCAAGGTTATCATTACGAATCCAGAATCGAATCGTGGTTTCATCTTCATCTAATGTAAATGGATCATCATCTGAAGCACCTTGGTCGTAGACGAGCCCTATCTCCCATCCAGCGGGTACATCTTGTGCCTCAACAGTTGGTGGGAAAAATGCGAGAAGCATGATGGCACAGAGTACCAATCCCAAATGAGTGCTGCGCATCGAACTGGCGTATGGCTCATCAGGCATGAATGCCACGCTTACAGGTGTTCAAGCGGAGCGAGGGCTCGGCGTGTGAGTACGCGCAGCATTTTGCGTCTATATGCAGGTGGGAAATACGTGTTACTGACAGGTTTGACCGCCTTGCGAACATCTTCAGCCAGAGCTCGGATACTATCCTTTCCAACCCATTCCACCAAGGCATCTTGCGCCAAGTCACTGTGATCACCCGGAATGCTTTCACAACCCGTGGTCGCGACACGCAATCCTGTGATTTTCCCATCACTAATTTTCCAAGCGGCAGCGACTCCGGCTTCGGGGAAATCCCATGTCTCACGAAGTCGTAATTTCTGATAGGCACCCTGCCAATTCTTGGCATCATCTGGTAGTGTGACGTGCGTGACAAGTTCACCCGGTTTGAGCACATTTCGCGTCATCCCATCGAGTTCAAAGAAATCTGCAAATGGCATCGAACGCGCACCGGTTGCACTGGCCAGATGGATGGTTGCATCCAGTGCGATAAAAGCCGCAGCCAAATCTGCTTGATAGGTTGCAACACAGAGGGTGTTCTGGTTGGGGATGACTCGACAATCTGCACCGGTATCACAATCGCATTTGTGGCACCAATCAATGCTTCGTCTCCACTCTTCGGTTTGGTTGAACCAATAACACCGAGTATCCAGACAAATATTCCCTCCAACAGTCGCTGAACGTCGAATCATAACACTGGCAATCGTGCCCGCAGTCTCTCGAATGAGCGGGTGAACCTCGTCATTGTTCGCCAAGTCGTGAATTCGAACCATCGCGCCAATGACCGTACCTGAAAGTGCAGTCAATTCCTGTACTTTCGATAGAGAAATCACATCTGGTTTTGAATTTAGTTTCCACTTGTAATTCGGCAGCAAATCAGTACCACCTGAAATCCAATCAAAAGAATCCAATTCAGCAGCCAAAGCGAGTGCTTTGGCTAGATTGTTCGGTGTGTGCAAAGTGAACGGTGGCATGCGCATCAGGCATCACCTTGGTGTCGTCTCTCAACATGGCTCCATGCCTTTGCCGCTCGTTTCTTCGGATCTGCTAAATCTTCAGCTGTTGGGGTGACCGATTCTCTCCATCCTTCCTTCTGTTCAGACATTGGGATATCTGGGTCGAACCCAAAGAGAACTCCATTCACATATGACGACCGATCATCTTGGATATCTCGCTGATAATCACGAGCTGCATGCGCCTCTGCACGTTCAACAAGTTGTTGTTGTAGAGGACTGGGCTCATATCGTGGAACCGGCAGGTCAAGAGGGTCATCAACACCTGTCTGTTTGCAATGTTTCTCGATTTTCTTGTGAAGCCGGTCAGGGGTGACTGGCAATTCATCGATTCGAATGCCGATTGCATCGTAAATTGCGTTGCAAACCGCGGGTAGAATCGGGAGCAGTGGCCCTTCTCCAGCCTCTTTCGCACCAAAGGGCCCCTCGGGGTCGTTACTCTCGACAATGATAGGGACGACCTCTGGCATTTCATGCACACTCATGATTTTGTAATCAAGAAGGTCGGGATTCATCAGATGTCCATCACGACCGTATTTCATTTCTTCAGACAGTACTTGACCCATGCCCATGTGGCATGAACCAATGATTTGCCCCTTCACTGCCAATGGATTCAGTGCCTTGCCACAATCGTGTGCAGCCCAGGCTTTGATAACCTTGACGAAACCGGTTTCCACATCCACTTCAACCTCAGCGACATAGGCCGAGAACGAATAAGCCGGTGCCAGACCAGCGGCTGCACCCTTGTGTACACCGCCCATTGGCGCTGTTCGATAGGCCCCAGTTGCGATGAGTGAACCGACATCTGCTTGGGCCTTGTGAACTGCTTCTAACCAAGAGACACCGACCGCCGGGTCGTGTTTGTAGTAGATGCGTCGATCACCGATAACCAACACGTCGGGATGGTATCCTGTGATTTCATGGGCTGCTTTCATCACCTTACCACGAAGTTCGATAGCAGCTCGGATGGCTGCATTGCAGTTCATGAATGTCACACGACTGGAATATGAACCCAAATCTACAGGTGCGGTGTCGGTCTCTTTACTTCGAATACGAATCATATCCAATGGCAATGCAAGAACCTCTGCGACGGCTTGAGAAACCGCCGTATCACTGCCTTGACCGATTTCTGCCGCTCCAGTGTGGACCGTGACTCCACCATCCATGTCACACTGCAAGTGAACGGTAGCGTGCGGGAAATTTTCAGGGTCCCAATGAATGGGTAAACCCGAACCCGAGATGAAGAATCCACATCCAACTCCAATACCTCGACCCAAAGGCATGTTGCGGAACTTTTCATCCCACCCTGATTGCTCTCTAACCTTGGCCAGACATTCTCGCATTCCAGTACTGGTGATTCGGAATCCAGTGATGGTGCGACTGTGTGGTGGCAATAGATTGGCCAGACGCAATGTCATGGGGTCGACACTCATTTGCTCGGCCACAGCATCGAGTCCAACCTCGACAGCACAGCGACTGTTTACTGCACCATGGCCACGCATGGCACCACTCGCTGGCTTGTTTGTCCATACTCTGGCACCCGTGTAGTTGAATCCTCCAATTTCGTATGGTGCGGTGTGCAATACACCGTTGTAATATGTAGTCACATGGCCAAAAGATGCAAAGGCACCTCCATCGATGAGTGCGTCGGTTTCGATGCCCGCAATCCGTCCATCATCATCAGCAAAGACACCCATTTGAATTCGCGATGGATGCCGACCACGATTGATCCAGTAGACCTCTTCGCGGTCGAAATTAATGCGAACTGGGCGGCCACATTTCCGGGCGAGAATTGCTGCACACATTTCGTGTGGGAATGGGTCGGATTTCCCTCCAAATCCACCACCCACAAAGGTTCGATGAACGTTAATCTGGTGCATTGGAATTTCAAGAACTGCAGATAGAGCTCTGTGCAAATAGTGTGGAACTTGTTGGGGACTCCACACTGTCAATCGACCGGATGGATCCCAATGTGCAACAACAGCATGTGGTTCGGTGAATCCATGGTGTAGGCCTGCGACTTCCCAATCGGCTTCGTGACGGAATGGTGCACTTTCCATCGAATCGAGATCACCAAATTGCTGGAACACTCGTTTTTGGACGTTAGATTCACCGATGTGGTACTTGCCTCGGTCATGGATCGGGTTTTCTGAATCAAGCAAACCATCTTCCATGTCATGGATGCTTGGAAGCACTTCATAATCGACCGAAATAGCGTTCATCGCATCGATTGCAGTGGCCTCATCAATGGCACAAACACAGGCGACTAAATCACCAACGTGCCTCACTTTTTCCCGAGCCATCGCATGTTCATCTTTGGTTACTGGAAGAACACCGAAACGATTTGCTGAATCTTGTCCTGTTGCCACAGCAAAAACACCTTCCATGGACTCAGCAGCTGAGGTATCAATTGAGTTGATCTTGGCATAGTGATGCGGTGAGCGCAAGATTTTCCCAATCAATTCACCGGGCAATCGGATATCATCTCCATACTGCGCCTGTCCGGTCATTTTCCAATTTGCATCAACCAAAGGGGTGGATTTACCAATTGTCGTACCGGTCACATGCTGATCATGGACGTGGGGGCCACGGGGTTGTTTCTTCCATCCTCCAACGGATTCTGGAACATAGTCCAAATCTTGAAGCTTTGAGTGTGGATCAGAACCACCAGATCCAGGTACTCCGAAATCCTGTTGCCCAGCTTCCCGCTTGCCATCTGTACGTTTCTTTGAGGATCCACTTTTTCCCGGTGCTTGTCGATATCCCTTACCCATCAAATCGCCTCACTTTGAACTGCCTGGTGGCAGTGAGGGCTGATCTGGGCCCAAGGGGTGTGGATCGGATTTCGGTCCTGTTGCATCCGGGGTATCGACTCCATCCCGCTTCATCGCTGCAGCCATCTCGACAGCATCGACAATTTGTTGGTAGCCAGTACAACGGCAAAGATTGCCTTCAATTGCACATTTGATTTCATCACGTGTTGGTTCTGGATTTTCATCAAGCAATGCAGAACTCACAATCAAAAAACCGGGTGTGCAGAAACCACACTGACTTCCACCAGCTTCAGCAAAGCACTTCTGAATTGGGTGGAGGTGGTGCCCATCAGCCAATCCCTCGACTGTGGTGATGTCTGAGCCAGTGGATTCTTTGGCCAAGCACAGACAGGAAAGGCGAGGCTCACCATCGATTAGAACGGAACAGCAACCACAAGTCCCCATGTCGCAACCCCGTTTGACCCCAAGGGTTCCCGCTTGGTCACGGAGAACGTCCAGTAAAATTGCATTACTCTCAACGAGATGCTCGTGCGCCTCACCATTGACGTTCGCCTGCCAAGTCTCCTTCCCAGCACCGGGAAGCATTGGCACACGAATGTGAATCGACATGGCGAACGCGCTGACCCTGTAACGGGCGACCTTTGATGATTCGCCCGTAGGGCGAACGCGTCATATTGCTCAATTACTGCGATTTGGCAAGAAAGGTATGATCGAATTTGCAAGACTTGGGACATTGCGGGTTTGAATCCAAACACTGCCTTGTCCTGAGAAATGCATGACCAATCCTTCTCCACCGAAAACAAGTGATTTCATGCCCCCGACCTTGCCGATCTGATAGTTGACTCCACCTGTGAATGCAACGACGTGACCTGTGTCGACTGTGACCGTTTGCCCCGGTTGGATGGGAATTTCTTTGATGGCTCCAAATGAGCAGTAGTAGACTCGTCCTGTTTGGCCACCTGTGAAGGCTCTGATGAAGAACATACTTTCACCACTGAAAGCACCTTTCAACCCTTGGAATTGTGTATCGGTTTCGACATTGGGTGTACAGGCCAAGAACGATCCACCTTGAATGAAGAGATTCTGCCCTGGTGTGACATCGAACCAAGAGATGTCACCAGGTATGGAGGGAGCTAAACTGACCCACCCGCCCGCGGGCCCTGCGGTGAAGGTGTTGAGGAAGAATGACTCGCCTCCAAGCATAGATTTTGCCATGCTCTTGAAGAATCCTCCAATGCCTCCCCCTCCACTTAGTCCAGTCGTCATTTCGACACCGGATTGGCATACCATTGCACCTGGTTCGGATTTTACAGATTCACCCGGCGCCAAGGCCAGTGTCAACAATGTATAGGCTGGGTTAAATTCAACATGCTCTTGCATGATGTTCTCTTGACGAAAACAGTGTTTGATTGTTGCCCCCCACATCACTCTTCAAACAGAAGCAGCACAGCAGGGGAGATGAGCAATAGGATGCCAAGAATCCACATGATGAGTGGAATGAAATCAAGTCCATTATCGAAGTTCATCCAATAAGTAAAATAATTCTGATTTTGAACAATCGCACTCTCCATTTGTTCGGCATCATCATCGGCAATCATCGATGCAGATTCAATTTGGAAAACAGGTACTAAATTCTCCATAGTCGGTGGTGTTTTCATGTCTGAGCCTTCACGTATATCCAGGTAGAATGTGGTCGTGGATTCCCCGGCAATAATCAAGCCCGAGAGTTGTTCAGATTTGACTTCGATATCACTTCCTAGATAGACAGGCAAGGCGCTCGGCGTTGCGTCTAACAGGGTAAACGTCTTCAACAATTTCGCCTGAATTAGCCGTTCTGTCGGCTCAACTGAAGCAGTGCAGACATCGACTGGAATGCCTTTGACTGTACTCGTACCTGCACAATCAAGGTCGGCGACCGCATACCCTGACACATCGACTTTGTCACCCTCTCCAGTAAGGAATCCTCCTGTGGTTCCAATCAACACTTCAGGTGTGATGATTCCATATGTGGCTGCAAGCATTGCATCATTGCGCCACGATAACTGGGTAGACCCATCTTGCTCGATTATTTCCCCCTTGTCACAGGCTGAATTTTCTCCAGTGCAGATGGTGTAATTTGTCCCATCACCATTGGCCACATCATTCGAGCCGTAGTAAGTTGCGTTTGTCTCTAGTGATGCCCACCCCTCTGTCATGTTCGTGGAATCACCGCTCGCAAGATAGGCACTGACGGGATCATGCCAGCCGAACAACCAGTTGTTGACCGATTGTGTCAGATATGGTGAGGTGCTGAATTTGTCAATCAAATAGTCGGGTACAAAATCACCGAAAATAGGCCCCATGACAAGGGTTTGCAGGGCACTGGCAGCATTCGTGTCAATGTTGTATGCAGCGGCGATAGTATCAGTATTCCAAGTCGTGGGGGTGGCTGGTTCAAAAGTAGCCAAATTTACAGGTGGTGTTTGGCCGAACAACTCGCCATACAGGAACAATGTGGCTCCAGTTCGTGTGGCCAATCCAAGTGGCCCATAGAGTATATTTGCTGATTGTTCTGGTGTCAAATCCACCTCAGGTAATGCGTACATCGTTTCCCACATGCCACCGAGGTTCAAACTGCGCTCAAGATAGCCGCCATTGATGGGATCTTCCGCTCCAAATGTAGTATTCACAAATTGGCCAGCAGTCAGTGTCCCAGTATCTCCTAGAAGGGCCATTTGTATCGAGGTTGTCGAAGTTGCCCATCCACTTGCCCAAGTCTCGATTGCGGTATATTGAGTCAAATCGAGGTCAAATGTTGTCATTGCAGTCGCAGCATCCATATCGAGGAATGCGGCCAATCCAAAGCCTGTACCATCTGCATTTTGTGCTAACAATCCGAGCGGTGTGGCTGTTCCATCTCCGCTCATCATCAGATTCAGATTATCGACATTTGAGAAGTCCACATCGAGCAAATTCTCCAATCGGTCACCAATATCCTCACTATCAGTGAAATCCGAACCACCGCCATTCTCTTGGAATTCTGAACCGGTGAGGACATACAGCGACCAATCCCGAATCAGAGTTTGTGGGTAATCGGGAACAGACGTATCTACAATGTCGTCACCATCGGTATCAATCATCATCATCGCCAGATACCCATAGGCTGTTGCACGTTGAACTGTTATCGAATTGGACGGGTCTGCAATGATGGTTGAGACTAAGAATTCGGGGGTTCCCAAGCCCATGAAGGCAACAGGTCCTGATGGGTCGCGAAGAGAAATATTGAATTCGGAATCCATTGGGTGTACTGATGAATAGAGTGCATCATCGATTCCATCTGACCAATCGGGAGCGGGCAATGGATTCCCTTCCTGCGCATTGTCTTCGTATACACTCACTTTTCCAGTCACTTCGGCATATCCAAGGGCCATGGTACCCTGTAATCCATACCCTGTTCCACCGGCCACATTTGTCATCGAAATGATGTATTTGGAGGTGGCAATTCCAGCTTGAGTGGTGTTCAAATCTTGGTTCATCATCCCACTGGCGAAACCGATTTTGGTTAGATCCATGATGCCGCCGAACGCAGTCCCCGTCGCTCCGATGATTTGCGGTCTGAATTGGATGTTCAATTGCGTGATTTCAGTATCACAAGGCATTGCACTATCTGATGCACATTCATATGATTTGACAAGGTTGTAGGTCAATTCACCAGCATCTTCATCATGTCCAATCAAGGTTTTTTGCGAAGTGATATCATAGGTAAATGGACCCATTTTTTGGTATGTAGGCACAGCGCCGGCGTCCATGACATCAGCTAGATTTGTCACATCCCACGCGTAGTAGTCTCGTTGAGATGTTGAAGTGGCCCAATCCGGTTCTACAGAATCACAATCATTATTTTCACCGCAGGCAGTATCCAATGGGTACGTTTCGAACTTATCATCGACAGCATCCGGTACGGCTCCCGTGAACACTAGGGGCATAAGAGTGAGGTTCAACAATAGAAAAGTCAGGCCGACTCCGATCAGAACCTTGCCCCGCAGGCCGAATACCATGAGGGCGGATTCGTCGATTGGGTGTTAAACATTGAGACGACACAAACAGAGATTTCACCCAAAAACTTGCGCGTCTCTTCTCCGTATTGCTTATTCATCGGGCCCGGGGGTGCGAAGCCATGAACGCCAAGGCAGTCGCCCTAGGAATCGTCGGAATTCTCCTCATGAGCATGAATCTCTTTGTGGTTTCACCCTTTGTCATGGGTGTTGTCGATGAGAAACTTGCAGAAGCTACAATCATGACCAATGATACATGGGAAGATGATGAATGGCTCAACGCAGCTTCGGAACGGTCATTTTTCGCTTGGAACCTCACAAATGTCGATGAATTGCAACAGGATGATTCCGTGGAAATGCAGTTTGAGAAGATGGGTCCATTTACTTACGATTTGACCACCAAGCGCGAGGTTCTGTATCATGATGAAACAGCAGGTACACTGACATATCGTGAATACAATGTATACGATTGGTGTGCAGATTGTATCTACACCGATGATGAAGGTGACGAACATAATTCTACACCAGGAAATACCTCATTGACCAACCTCAACATTCTTTTCAATGCCCAGAAGATTGGTGCCGCTGGTACCGCAATCGATTCGGGTTCATCCTTCGTAAAAGGGGCTTACACACGTGACATGATGTATTTCGATTTGAGTGAAAGAGCCCCCTCAATTTGGGTATCTGATGATGTCTCTGATGCTGGCGAAGAAGCCATGCGTGCTGAGGTTGGGTGGGAATCATCCGAAGTATCCAACACTACTCTCCATCATGCGCTATACAATGCCAAAGACCCAACTGACAATTCAATTTGTATCGCTCTGACCTGTGACATTGGAACCATGCTAATGATTCGTGGAGGGGCGCCTGACAATGGAACGAATTCCATTGCGCGCGCGACGATGTTCGGTTATACTGGGTCTGATGACACTGAAACATTTACGCGTGACCATGCCATTTACAATGCAATCAGCACAAGATTTGCGGCACACGGTGGTGGTGCAGTTCTTGAATCAGCCTCGATGGATGATTTGAATGACCGATTAGAGGAAATGACAGACTATCGAATCGAACATGAAGCGACTTTGCAGAATTTGCTGTTCAGCGAGGGTGAGGATGGTGTTCCGACGGGGCTCCTGGTTTGTGATGAACGGCGAATCCTTTGCGGTTCGACTGATTTCTTATTGCAGGCGCAAGATGACCCCTGGATTCTTCGCCAAGAACTCACTGTAAGTCCAAGTGAATACACATTCTCACTTTGGGCATTGCAGGAAATCGGTGGATGGGCTGGTGACTGGTTCCTTTCAGATACAGAATACGAGATGATTCTCTCGGGTGGAACCGGCAAAATCGATGCAGATGAATGGTTTTGGGAGTCCTTCGGATCAATAGACCCTATCAATCAAGAATACATCGCCCTCGGACTCAATGTTGGGAGCGAGGAGTTGGGCGCTCCACTCTGGAGTACAGTGTATGGAAACGAACTGATTGACTTGGAACCGGAGGTCACTGCAAGTCTATTCTCTGGACCACACAGTATCACAGGCGATTTTGCACGGGACTTCCTGTATGGGGAAATCATGGGCGATTCAGTGCCGATGGATGAGAATTTCATACCCACTGCTGGGGGAACAGTTCACGAATGGAATGATGCACTTGTGGCCGATATTTACGATTTGGACAACAACTCAGCTAGCGCCCTACGCTGGTTGTTT
>JAPKEY010000089.1 GCA_028821815.1 Candidatus Poseidoniales archaeon
CGCAATTCTGGCGGGACCCATTGCAGATCCAAGTGGGTGTAAATTTCGGATTCTTTTTCCGCTGGTAAGGTGAATTCAGCGGCTTCAATTCCCTTTAGGTCACCCACAGCATCGATAGGAAATAATCCGAATTCATTGAGGCGTAATCCTCGATCGAGTGCTCGCTGTCGCATTCTTACATTGTGTTCCTTTGAACCGGTGAAGTAGGCGAGAGTGTAAGCAAACACATGGGGTGGAACGAGGCGAACCTGAGCATCGATTGTGGTGTTTGATGCCATCTCTTCGTAGGCATCACCACCCAAAGCGTCGAGAACACCACCATCAAGTCCGGATTCCATGACTTCATCGGAGAAAAATTCAGTTCCTAGTATGATACTGACCTTTGACGAACCAGCACCTTTCACATTAGCAACCCCGGGAAGTGTCACAATCTGCTCGGTCACTGATTCGACATCTTCGGGTAATACAGCAGCAACAATATCCAAGTCACCAATCGTTTCTTTTCGACGACGTGTTGAACCCGCAAGTTGTGCACGAGTCACCCCATTCATCGATGAAATTCTTGCTTCCAAAGCCTCGCCATAGAGCAAACCAACATCCAATCGTCTGCGACCCGAAAATCGTTTTAGAAGTTCAATGCCATCGAGAACCTTACGCTCTGACTTTTCACCCATACGATCGAGTTTTCGAAGTAGCCCATCCTCTCCAGCAACTTTCAGTTGCCCGATGGACTCAATGCCTAACTCCTCGTGAAATTGCTTGATACGCTTTGGGCCGAGACCAGGGATGGCCAGCATCTGGATCAGACCAGCGGGGACACTGGTATACAATTGCCCGATATCGCCCCATGTACCTTTTGTCAGCGCTTCAGTAATCAATCCGGCAATGCCTTTTCCAATACCTTTGACATCGGTCAATCGCCCTTCTGAGGCAACGGTCCACAAATCCTCTTCAAGGCTTCCAAGCGTTCTCGATGCGTTTTGATAGGAACGAACGCGGAAAGGATTTGCACCCTTTAATTCCAACAAGACCCCGACTTGCTCTAGAACCATGACGATGTTTGATTTGGAGTGGTATGGTGGCCCGTTACGACGTGGCCGGGGGAGGCTCCAACTCGTAACGTTCACCATAATGGCCAAGGATACACCAACGTTCTTGACTCTTGGCACAGGCTGAAGAGCCTCCTTCTCATGGAAGTAGCATGGACTCGATTGAAACACTCAGTCAGGTGTTGTGTGCAACCACCCTGATGCTCTGGGTTCTCATCGCAACCCTTTCACGCAGTGATGAGTCTGAGAATCGAGCTCAATGGGCGATGGTAGTTCTCTCTCTATCCGCCATGTTCTCACTGATTTATCTGGATGTTTTAGGCGGTAGCCTATGGGGTTCGACCTACTTACCCAAACCTCTGGCAGTACTGTGCCTCGCTTTCGCCTTCCTCGCTCGCCTCAACATCAAAGGGCGCAATTTATCTCAAGGGATGAATCCCCATCAAATCATGAAACAAAATCAAGAAGCCGAAGAGGAGTGACTCTACTTCTTACGACGAATAATAACTTCTGGGCTGCTTGGGATTGTCTGCTCAATATGGTGTTCGTGTGTTCCACTTCGACGAATTGCATCAAACCGTGCTTCAGTCCGTTGATCATCTGTGGGTTTTTGTTGCATATTTCTGCGCCATACACTGCGGGCCCTGTATAGGCGAACTGTACCGATGATTCCGGCACTGCCGACGAGTACGATGATTCCAGCTTGCATGTTGCTGAATTGCCAAGGTGTGTGATTTGTAAGCCATTTTGAAAAATCATCTATTAAGTGATTGATGAACGAAATATCAGGTGGATTACTACCTTCGCTGTGACTGTTCATTCCTGCCCATTCATCTCCAGTGACTTCAATGGGTAAATCTACGGTGTGGCTCGCCGAGTTGTTTGCACGGGCGAAAATTCGTAACTTGGCCATTGCAATACCTTCTGAAAGACCCGACAAAGTGACTTGTAATTCCAAAATCTCACCAGAGCTGATATCATAATGTGCAGGGTCAAATTGGTCCCACAGATGTGTGTCCTCTTCGACATCGATGAGAACATTCAGTGCTACTGGTCCTTCGTTGCCAATCGTACAGGTGAATGTTACAGGTTCACCCAAATCGAGGGTTGCAACTGGGGGGTCGCATCCAGTTGAGAATACGGGTTCGTGAATATCTGGATTGTTTGGATAGGCATCAGCACCATCCCATACGGTGTAATTCTCAGATGGGTCATCATACCCATCACCATCACTATCCGCTGCAGAGGCTAAAGGTGTGATGAGCAATACGACAAAGACAGCGAAAACCATTCGCCGCAAGGAATTCACTCCTCGGACTTGAGTTTGTCATCGATGAAGGCACGCATATATTCGGGTAATTCTCCATTGACAAACACGACATCATTGACCTCATCCAATTTCATCAGTGCATAATAAATCTGCATGGCGGTCATTGGTGTACTACTACATCCAGTACATCCACCCTCCAAGCCGATCATGATGATGCCATCTGTTGTATCGATGACATTGACCACACCATCGTGTGCATCAAGAACAGCCTGAACAGGCCCGACATTTTCCAGAATTAACTGTCTGTCAACCTCTGCCACAATGAGATGGTGCAGGGGGAGGGCTTTCAACCCGTTCCCCCATCAGGGTATCATGACGCGAGTAGTTATCCTCGACCTTTTGGTAGAAAGACCTGCTTTCGGGCAAGGCGGAAACGCAGAAATTATGGCACCCTTTGCCCCGGCAGAATGTCTCTTGCTCACACCACAATTGGCGAGTCGTGACGCTTACCGATCCGAGTGGGAATCGAATGGGATTACTTACCGCCGTATCGACACTCCCGATTCTATTGAGGAACTTAACCCGGATGCAGTCATTTGCTCAGGTTCACGGGCCAACATCAGCATGTGGGAGCCTTGGATGGATGACGCCGCACAAGTTCTACAACAAGCAGTATCTGCAAACATACCCGTTCTTGGCATTTGCTTCGGACATCAATTGTTGTGCAAAACACTGGGTGGTGAAGTCAAGAAATTAAAGAGTCGGACGGATAACGTATCAGCCCTCTTTTCCGTTGGTATGGACACGTTATTGTCTCCGATCCAAATGGGCTTGTTCACACATCAGGATGAAGTGACACAGTTACCCCCTGGAACCCGTCGTATCATATCGACAAAACATTGTGTAAATGCGGGTATTCGAGTGGCTGGAAAACCGGTTTGGGGTGTTCAATTTCATCCAGAAGCCAGCCGCACAGTCATTGAGCAAGCACATGCCGATGGAGACATGAATGATACCGAATTTGCAGCATTTGAGGCCGAACATGATGGGGATGCCCTATTGTCTGCTTTCGCGCAACTTTGTATGCCCTGAAATGGCCCTATAGGGCCATATTATATTCCCTTGAGATTATATGGGATGCGCCGGTCGGCGGGGCAACCCAATCGGTGAGTATTATGGAAATGAACAGTCAAATGGTCGGACAGTTGGGCGTTGGTGCAGGTCTTATTGGCCTCGTCATCGCCTTCATGCTGTATCGCAAAGTGAATTCAATCGAGATCGAGAATGCAAAGGTGGCCAAGATTACTGGACAGATTCAGGAGGGCGCAATGGCCTTCCTGTTCGCGGAGTACCGCATGTTGTCCGTCTTCGTCATCGTCGTCGCCGGTCTGCTTGCAGCCGGTGGCAGCATCGGACTTGGAACCGAGACCGCTGTCGCCTTCATCATCGGTGCGGCCTGCTCTGTTCTGGCTGGCTTTTCGGGCATGAAGTCCGCGACCAGCGCCAATGGACGCACCGCGCAAGCGGCAGCGGACGGGGGACAGGCAGCAGCTCTGGAGACCTCATTCAACGGCGGCGCCGTAATGGGCCTCGCTGTGGGTGGCCTCGGCCTCGCTGGTATCTCGCTGATGTACCTCATGTACGGACAGGATCTCGACACCGTGGGCACTATCGCCGGATTCGGCATGGGCGCTTCCTCAATCGCGCTCTTCGCGCGCGTGGGCGGTGGCATCTACACCAAGGCCGCCGACGTCGGTGCCGACCTAGTCGGCAAGGTCGAGGCGGGCATTCCCGAGGATGATCCGCGCAACCCCGGTGTGATTGCGGATAACGTCGGCGATAACGTCGGCGACGTCGCGGGCATGGGCGCAGACATATTCGAGTCCTTCGTGGGCAGCATCATCGCCGCGATGGTCATCGCAGCGGCTGCGAATGATTCCGAAGCTGACATCTTCCTCGGCTCATCCTACGTGCTGATGCCGATTCTGTTCGGTGCGATTGGCTACCTCGCCAGCATCGTCGGTGTGTTCTCGATGAGCCTGTTCAAGGGTGGCGATGCAGCGGCTGCACTGCGCAACACCACCTTCGTGGGCGCGATTCTCTTCCTCATCGGCGTCTACTTCGCCATGACCAAGCTGACCATCGATGGTGCACTGCTCAGCGATGGGCATTACGGTCTCGGCCCGCTCTTTGCGGTCGCGATCGGCAGTCTGGTTGGCATCCTGATTGGCCTTGCGACCGAGTATTACACCGGCATCGATCCGGTCTTCGGCATCAAGGTCAAGGCAATCCCCTACATCGGTGAGGCCAGCAAGACCGGCAGCGCGACCAATGCAATCGCAGGCCTTGCGGTCGGCATGCAGTCGGTCTTCATCCCAGTCATCCTCATGTGCATCGGCATCTATGTGGCCTACGAATTCAGCGGTCTCTACGGCATCGCGATGGCGGCTATGGGCATGCTCGCAACCGTCGGCGTCACCATGACCGTCGATGCCTATGGTCCCGTGGTCGACAATGCCGGTGGCATTGCCGAGATGAGTGGCTTGGGTGAGGATGTGCGAAAGATCACCGACGAGCTTGATTCGATTGGCAACACCACCGCCGCAATCGGCAAGGGATTCGCCATCGGTTCCGCTGCGCTCACCGCGCTCGCGCTGTTCGCCGCATTCAATTCCAGTACTGAGACAGCACTGGGTCTGGATGGTGCTGGCAACCAAATCCTGCTCAACCTCTCCTTGACCAACCCCATGGTCGTCATCGGCCTGCTCATCGGTGGCTCGCTTCCCTTCGTGGTCGCAGCCATGACAATGAAGTCCGTTGGCCGTGCGGCTGAGGAGATGATCGACGAAATCCGCCGCCAGTTCCGCGAGATCGAAGGCCTGCTCGAAGGCCGCGAAGGCGTCGAGGCTGACAGCGCGAAGTGCGTGGACATCTCGACCAGGGCCGCCTTGCGCGAGATGGTCGCACCGGGTGTGGTCGCGATTTCAAGCCCCGTCATCGTCGGCATCGTGCTCGGCAGTGAATCTCTGGCTGGCATGCTCGCTGGTGCGACGGTTACCGGCGTGCTCATGGCGCTGTTCATGGCCAACGCCGGCGGCGCATGGGACAACGCGAAGAAGGCGATTGAGCAAGGTCACATCGAAGGCGCGGAGAAGGGCGACGATGCCCACACCGCTGCTGTGGTCGGCGACACAATTGGTGACCCCTTCAAGGATACCAGTGGACCTTCGCTCAACATCCTGATCAAGCTGATGAGCATCGTCAGCCTAGTCATCGCGACTCTCGTCGTCAAGCACGGCGGACTTCTCTGAGCCAAGCGTTCAAGAGAAACACGTGGGCAGGGGTTACACATGCGCGCCCCTTTGATGGCCCTGCTGATGCTCAGCGTCAGCCTTGCAGGTTGCCTTGAGGGTGGCGAAACTACCGACCAAGGTCCAGGTCATGCTGACCTCTCAGCACCCGCAGAATGGCAAATCGGCCAATGGTGGCTCTATACCTTCTCCACACCGGACTGGGAAGACGATTCAGCTCGACTTGTCGTAGCTGAAAATGATGCAGAAGATGGTACTGCATACATGCTGGCAATATCCAGTGAACGTGAGGCAAAGCGCCACGCAGTACTCAATCACAATCCATTCCTAGGCCGTATCACACACGACAACCTCTCGGCGTTCGAGAATGGAGACCCACAATCTGTACTGAATTTCCCACTGGATACAGGGAAGAATTGGGAGTTCACCCTGTTTGGAATCGATTGGAACACTGAAGTCATTGGGTCTTCAAATGGAAGGGCAACAATGTCCGCAACATCATCGGATGGGCAGATTCTCACCTATACTTACGATGGTTGGGCCGGTTTCATCGGGACTCTCGTATGGTATGACTCCGAAGACACTCTCCAACTTCGCATGACTCTCACAGGCAACGGATTCGATCATACTGGCAATGTGTGGTTCATCCGCGCGGGAGATATCTTTGCAGAGGTTTGGGACCACGGTGCCGGTGCACCTGATGTTGAAATCACCGACTCATTTTTTGTC
>JAPKEY010000090.1 GCA_028821815.1 Candidatus Poseidoniales archaeon
CTCTGCACCAACTGGAATTTGGAAGCCAAACGTACCATTTTCATCCGTCATCGTGGTTTCAGCAATACTGCCGCCCCACTGAATGTTAACCATCTGATTGTTGTAGGGTTGTGGTTCCTCATTCGGTTTGTCACTCAAATCATACATGACGGTACCATTGACCCATGCGGATTCAGCATACTGAAGCACAAGACCTGTGATATTCTCCACCAAATCAATTTCTTCGTAAAGGATGTAATCTCCATCCAATATGCTATCGACAACCCACATGTCACGGGGTAGTTCGATGTTGTACGAACCATTGCCATTGTCACGTGCATCGATCGACCACGGTGAATATTGATTCGAGAAGGAGAGATTCTGGCCTTCTACAGGTTGATCCTGATGATCTAATAGCAGGAATTCAATATCGTACATTGGTGGTATCCGATCAATATCTGTTGGTGTGACATTACCAGCAGTGTCTGGAGTAACTGAAATCGTTCCAGATCGGTATTCATCGAATCCATCCGAATCACCGTCCATAGTTACGACATATTCGCCTTCAAGAACGGGACCAATGCCGAATGTACCATTTTCATCGGTCTCAAACCAACATGGTGACCAAGCGATTTCATCACACTGTTCTGTGACATTTGCGTCCATATCGTCAAAGTCGACTAGTTCCAATCTACCAGTGACAATGTCACCTGCGCCTTGCTCCATCGACAACGTGCTCGCCGTTCCTTGAATCCAAGTACCAGGCAATGATAGCTGGATATTCTTTGCTTCGGGGCTGTTCCGAGTGAGAGGTACCACAAGCGGCATGGGCAAGACCGATTCTTCGCCATTGTCGAAGAGAACTGCCACGTGGTATGTACCTGGAATCGCATCTACAAGATGGAATGAACCAGGTTTAACCATTTCACCACTGAACTGACCTGTACCTTGGAATGTCCCTGTACCATTGATGGTACCGTAAGTTGACAATGATGTATCCGTTACATCCACAACAAATGTACCCGAGCCAATGATGGTCTCTCTGTACATTGGTGTCGTGAAGAAAGATGTACTATTCGAAGTAAAGCGTCCTTCGACTCCTTCGACCAATCCATCAATGAGGAAGGTGTCTGTCATGTTTACATCCTCGAGACAATATGACGCTGCATCGGGCATTGTACCATTTACACACTCTTGTGCGTCTACATTATCGATGCTGCCAACAAATGTCCCACGGCCTAGAATATCTCCAGCACCTGTGTAGGAATGGCCATTCATGATACTACGTGTGTAATTTCCAGTGAAGTCCGTTGCTGTTACAACACCGGATTCAGAAATCACCGTACCGGGGCCTGTGAAGGTCACTTCACCAACCGCACCGGGTCCGTACTCGCGCTCACCTTCAACATCGCCATCTGAAGTGGTGATGTAGTAGGCATCTTGTTGAGTATCAGCCCAAATGTTTGAGATTCGGAGATTCATGTTTGCAAGTGGATCACCACCGAAATCAGCCTCACCTTGCCACTCGATTGTACCTGTCGCACCGGATGCTGCAACACTGATATCCATGTTGAGAAGATATGCGCCATTGGAATGTCCTTGATCACCGGTAACGTTGATGGTAGATTCACCCAACCAAGTTGAACCTGAGACATTTGCAAGAATTCCTGTAATGGGGTTGATTGTACGGTCATCATTGACATCTGTGACCAAATCTACCGCCCAACCTTGGGCTGTTGACTGATCAGCAGTTGCCATTTGATCTCGCGCGGACACCAAATCAGACTCACCCATGAACGCAGTCACACGAATGCGGCCGCTGGGCACTGTGATACTGTAGTGCCCTTCATCATCAGCTAGTGCTGTTCCGATTGGAATCCAGTAGGTGCGTGCATCAGTATCTGAAGGATCTTCGCCACTGAAAGCGTCGCGCTCAATGAGTAACTTTGCATTCGGTACTGCACCAATTTCGCCGAGGACAACATCGCCCTCTAGGGTTGCACCCGAGTAATATTTGAGGACCTTTACGCCCGTGTTAGCAGAGCCGATCATCTGTTCGTTATCCTCGTTTGCATCGTACCAATTTGCCAACACAAAGTGGTTCATCATGGCACCAGGTAACGGGTAAGCCCACGTCAGTGGTGTGTCCGGTGTACCATAGCCCTGGAAGTGTTGCTTCGGCTGACCATGGCCACGTTCTGGTTCAAGACCGAGTTGTGGTGTACCATAGCCGACATAAGCCCGAGCAATCATCGTTTCAAAGAAAGCTGGCTGCTGGTCAACTCGCACATCAACGAGCTCAATGATATCGCCGCCACTACCTGATTGACCTGAGAGCAAGTCTGCCACGTAAGCAGCCTCAAACTCTGCACTGGTCATCTCTTGTTCAGGACGTTCGCCGCGTTGCGTGATGTACACAGATTCGATGTAATCATCAGGATCGAGTCCACTCAATGTGGTTGGAGCATAGAAAATACCAGTGGGATTTCCATAATGCATTCCACTCTCGGCATACTGGTAACCACCGATTGGATACAATCGATTGTCAACAGCAAAGTAGCGGATGTCATTATTGCGTGTCACCGTTTCACCGGGACCGCCATCATAAGATGCAACTTCATACTCAATCGATGTGAGGTCGTGATACAAATCAACCAGCTCGTCTAGACTGAATACATGGGTGAGTAAATCACGTGCGATGGCATAGCGAGCATTCTGGCGGTGCAGAGATGTCGATACGTCATTGAAATCATCGTAAAGATCACTGGTGTACCAGTAATCACCTACAATATAGTGTGAGGACTCACACGAGAATGCATCCGTAGCATCAAAGTTATCGGCACCCGGAGAATTTCCGTTATCATCGAAAACAAACTCATCATCAACTGGACAGTTGTCCATCCAATCGACCTTTCCGTTTTGATTGAATTCATAGATTGCAGTCTCCATATTGGTATACTCACCAATCTGTTCGCGATCCTCATAAAGACGGTATAGCGTTGATTCGCCGCGTGTTCCATCGGCATTCATGATGGTGCCTTCTGCAAGCATGACATCATCACCTGCACCAATTATGGTGAAGGCGTGATCTCGAACACCTTGGCTCTCCGACATCGTGTTGACATCGACCCATTCATTCCATGTTCCATCCGATTGTGTTGCAGCAGTGAAGTGCTGCTGCATCGTTTGTGTGAATGTACGCGTGAACTGATCATTGTCTGTTGTTCCTTGATCATCATTGAACTCATGACGCATGTCACCCTCTGCGAGGGTCACAATGAATAGTGCAATCGTGTCTTCTTCACCACCGGCAAGTAGCATGTTACCAGCAGCAGGTATTCCCGACTGGAAGTTGTCTGCGACGGTTGGGTGCTGGCCTTGAGCGAGTGCTTGGAATCCATAATCCCACCAAGAGACGAAAGCAGGTCGTTCTGAGAACGACATGTCTGAATCTTGAGCTTCTAACCAATCATACGCCTCATTCCAAGAACGACCGTTGAAACCGGGCCCGAAGGTACCCATGTACCAGCATTCTTGTTGACAAGTTGGCATTTCCTCGTCATCGATTCCATAGTCTGAATATGGTGAACCGTCGAGTATGGACCAGCCAAAGAGTTCAGCACGGAAAGCATCAGGCATCAAATCATGAATGGCATCGTCGACCTGCTTCTCGGCGACTTCACCACGAGGAATACCCGAATCGATTCCATAAATTGCATGTTGACTGAATAAGAGAATCAAGACCAATCCAATCGCAGGGACACCTGGGTGCTTTCGACCTGCACGAATCGTTGAACTGAACCTGGCTTGTGACCCACTTACACCCATGCGTCGCCATGTCTTCGCGTATTCCTTGACGCCACTGAAGCGCCAAAGTCCGACAATTGCTGCCGAACCCATGATGGCCATCACTGGTGTTGCGTTGAACATGAAACGACCTGCAGACCATGCCATGTATGAGGCCAATAGCATCCACATAGCCAAAACCATGTGAGTTTGCTTTCGCGTACGGAAACTGCGCCACAATGCAAGGAATCCCATACCCAATGCGAACATGAAAACGAGGGGGCCGAAGTTTGCGAACAATTGTCCACGACTTGGTGCCTGTGCCTCAGCAATCGTGCCGAATACCTTGTTCTTGGAGAAGTAGAATCCACCAGTAGTGAGAACGTCCCATCCATTGGATATGTCAAGCAGTTGCAGGATGTACAGTGCACCCAATAGGCCAGTTGTAATTCCTGAACCCATGATGACGACCATCAGCCATGGTTTATCGCGGAAAGCCGTCACGATCCATCCGTTGATCACCGTGAATCCAACGATGTAGAACAATGGTTGGAAACCGCTTGCGTCCCAAATCAGGTTCAATTGCATGTTGCCGTAGAATGGCAATGGCAACAGGAATGTCGTGAACATCATCACAGTGATTGCAGCAGTCAACGGCATGCTATCTCTGCGACGCAGCAGGTTGAGTACAGTTTGCATGAAGAATGCAGCATAGATGATTGCCAGACCATAGACAAACCCTTTCCAGCCGAGTGCAACCGTTGCAAACGAGACACCTGCCAATATGGCTTGAGCCATGGCAGCAGGGTGTTGCTTGAATGCTGCCTTGATGCCTGTAATCATGTGCAGTGGGTTCCAATCGGAATCCTCGAGCAACTTGTCGCTGCCAATTGAATCAACAGCGCATAGCCAGAAATAGAATCCAAGTGACATGAAGAAAATCACGAAAGCATCGTGGTCCGCCAGTGCGAATGTACTGTGGCTGACGTGACCTGGCATGAGTGCAATGAGCCAAGCGCCAATTGCGCCAGCACCGGTTCCAAAGAAGCGCTTGCAGGTTGCAGCGATTGGCAAAACTGTCAATGCACCGTAAACTGCAGGCATTCCTGCGATGGACCACCAAGCTGCATCATGAACATCGCCTTCAAGGAAGGGGTCCAGCAAAACGCCACCAAGTGCCAATGTCCAACTGAACAAGGGCGGTCGAGGATTGATAGAACCAACCGGGTAGGCACGATCCATATCAATGACGAAGTGGCTGTTCTGTGCGAGAATGTAATCGATTGCTCGCTTCATGTACCATGGGTCAGAACCACCAGTCATGTCCCACTCACCTGTCCCTGCAGCGTTCATTGCAGGAATTACGTTCCACATGATACGGACGGCAAACGCGGCCAGGAGGGCACTGGCGATTGAAATTCCATACCAGTGCTGACCCCACCAAAGGCGGGCTTGGCCCTGATTACGAGTCTCAGGACCACGTAATAGGCGGCCTGAGAATCCGAAGTACAAAATTCCAGCATTGAGCCAGAAAAAGATTGCAAACCAAGACAAGGTACCCAAACTACCGTGAAGGAAGGAAAGAATACCATCTGAATTACCAAATACAAACAATCCAGAATCTTGCCAAGCACCAAAGGTGTAGAGGAGCCAATTGAGGCCCATAAACAAACCGAGTGTTCGCCATTGTTCTGCCCAGCAGAATGCTACGAACATGGCCATTAGACCTGTGAAGAAGGCCCAGAAGAATCCAACATGTTCCCCGAGGAAGATGGTATCTGGATTGTCAAGCGTCGATAGATGCCACAGGCTAAACGCGTGTGCACCAATCCAAACAGCCAAACCAACGTACAGTGGGATGTGGTCTTTTTCGATGGTTTCAGGCAAATTTGCGAACCATGATCCATGTCCGCCATCTTGCAAGCGGCCACGAACGGCCAGAGCAATTACTACACTAGTGAGGATTGAAATGACCCACCATGTGAAGAAAAGATAACCTGTAATAGCACGCTCAACATCTAGAACGTCATAGTAACTGCCGGCAAGAGAACTCTCTCCACCCCATGCATGACCGGCTGCAGCGACCTGGATCGCATAGACGAAACCAGCGACAATACCGACCACAATCAGTTCTTCTTCGTGACGTCTTGAGCGGTCAAACAGATGAACGCCAATCGCCATCATGGTGAAGGCCAAGCCCAGTAAAGCAGCACCATCGTAGTAATTCAACATACCAACAGCACCAATCACCACTGCAAATCCGAGAGAAACGAGAGAGGGTCGTGTTCCAACGGGTTCGAAGATGATACGGGGTGCCTTGCCAAGTAGACCGCCGGCCAATAGGACGGTGGTAATCATCAGCAGTGTGTTCCAATCGCTTTCATCATAGTCGACGGTGTTCCAAGTAGCGGCAACCATCATGCCCAGCATGATGGCAATCGTCACCGGGATTGCAAGCAGCCCATACAGTGGGGTTTGCGTCGACGCAGTTCCGTTTTCGTTTTCCATTTTGTTTCCCTCTCTTGGGGCTGATGGCACATATGCTACGCCAT
>JAPKEY010000004.1 GCA_028821815.1 Candidatus Poseidoniales archaeon
AGACAATTGTCTTGCAGCTCTCGTTAAACAAACATATCGGCCGTTAGAAATCATCGCTGTCGATGATGGCTCAACAGATGGTGGGTTTACAAAATTAAAAGCATGGGAAGGTGAACACAATGGCATTATTGTAAGTGTACTCAAACAACCCCCCACCGGTTTATCTGCCGGCCGAAATTTAGCCCTTGAACATTCGAAGGGTGAATGGGTTGCAATTACAGATATTGATTGTCGACCTGACCCATACTGGATTTCAGAAATGATTCTTGTGAGTGACGGGTTGGAAGATGAACAAGTTCTGGCAGTTACTGGACGCACCATCTTTGACGAAGGTGATACTGTGACGAGTCGACTTCGTTCTCGTTCAATCGCACGAAAATACACAAGTCGGCCCCGCCTCACAAGTCTAGCCAATGGGCCTTGTTCAATGTTTGAAAGAGGGGCATTGATTGAGGTGGGTGGTTTTGATCCAAAATGGTATCACGCTGAAGATATGGAAGTTAGTTTACGATTGCTACAGAGGGGGGGTGTCATCGTGCATACCCCGGCAGCAGTAGTGCATCATGTTGCAGAATCTTCGTTACGCCTATTTTTGTTCAAGCGCAGTCGTGATGCGAGAGCCCATATGCGAATCCGCAGACGTTTTGGGCGCCATGGAGTTCTCAAGCCAAATGGCTACACTCATCTGCATGATTTCGTAGGTGATGCAAAAGATGTTGTTTGGATGCTTCCAATCGCACTCATTGGTTTGGGTATGGCTGTCACACTATTGCTGTGGTTACCTCAACAGGATTACTTGTGGTGGGTGGCCGCATCCACAGCAGGATTCTGGTGTATATTATACGCATCACGTTGGCATCAATTATTGTGGAGCGGAGCGCTTTGGATTGGTGCGTTTCTAGGCATCATCGACGCAATCCTTGGCCGTCATGGACATTCACGACCATTCCAAAGGAAAGAGTGATTATTTTTCCATTTCAGCCTTGGCTGCAAACATCAAGGCAACCCCAAATCCAAGTAGAGCCGCAGTGACTGAGTAGACTCCAACATCGACCCAATTCCAATGGACGATGCTTTGATAGATGTAGAAACCAAGACCTAAGACGATACACCACATGGCTGCAGTCATTTGGGCCCCTGCTTCTTTTGTCGACATCAAGCTAAGCCATGAATCACAGGTGAATACTCCTCGAATCCAAGCCATAATGCCCCCTTCTGTTGAATTGTGTATGCAACGACCACTCCATGCCATTAGACCAATTGAAAGAGCCATGAAAACAGAATCGCTTGCTGGTCGGAAGACCATATCAGATGTGAAAAGATCAGGATAGAGTTGACCGACGCTTAGATAGGCAGCCCACACGACCTTGAGTTTGTTCTCAGCCGTGCCCCCAATACCATACACGATATTGAGGATTCCAAGCACAGTTGCCCAAAGTCCGAGGGCAAAGGCAAGTGAAGTGAGTGTGCGCCCTTCATGGACATCATCTGCGGTCATCGGCTCGGCGACCGAAGCCCTCGTCATAACCGTTACCCGCAGAACACACCCTACGAATGCTCCTCTAGAGCCTATTCTGTAGGCGATATCGTGCGTTGACAACATCATCCATCACCGGTTCAGCGGAATGCATCACCTTTAGGGCATCAAAGGCAGGAGGCAAGCAGGAATTGATCCGTTTGGACATTCCGTGGCGCCCCCGACTTGTCGTCTTAGCCGTGATGATTCCTGCCATGTCCAAGCCGCGGATAAGTGATGAAACTCGCCGACTTGTCAACGGTCTTTCTCCAGCATTTTCACAAGCGATTTCATATGTCCCATATACCTCACCAGTCGAGATGTTTGACAGTCCATTTTTTTCATTGATTAAGATTGAAAATAATACCAACTTTTGTTGTAATGGGAGGTCTTGAATTGTTGGTGTTATCTGATCAAACTCTAGTTGATTTTGAGCTTTTCTCACATGATTAATACCGACGACATCCACCTCGCTTTGCTCCGCCTGTTGAACTGAAATTCGTAGTAAATCAAGGGCCCTACGTGCGTCCCCATCTTCCTTAGCAGCCAGAGCAGCACACAGTGGTATAACCGAATCATCCAGAACATCTTGTTTGATCCCCCGCATTGCTCGCGGCTTCAGTACGTCCTCTAACTGTGCCGCATTGTATGGAGCGAAGACAACATCGATAGGCGCGAGACGGGATTGGACTCTTGGGTCCAACAATTCGGTGAACGCTAGGTCATTGCTAATTCCAATAACACAGCAGAATGCTCCTGTAAGTAATCCAATATTTAGACTGGTCAAACTGTAGAGTAAATCATCACCTTCCGAACCCTTACGAACTAGGTGATCAATCTCATCGAGTATGATTACGTGCACACCTGCGCGCGCTTGCATGCGCGCACGTACGCGATCGAACACTTTGTCAGCCGGCCATCCAGTGAAAGGGATCGCTTCATCTCCTTCTACCGCCAATTTATTCCCAATCTCAGCGAGAACTCTATACTTTGTATCGATGTTTCTACAGTTGATTTCGACAGTATGAATTTTACATCCTTCTGCAGCACCCTTGGATTCTAAATCACGGCAAACAAATCGAGTCACAGCGGTTTTCCCAGACCCTGGCCTGCCATACAGGTTCATGTTGGACGGCGCATGTCCCCTCAACGCTTCCACAAGGTTGTTGACAAGTGCTGAGATTTCATTACCCCTGTGAGGTAAATCTTCCGGATTGAATGCATGACCGAGTGCGCGCCTATCTCGGAAGAGGCTTTTCACACGCAGAAGATTGTCGAAAAGATTTTCGCTCATTTTTGAACACTTCCGCATTTCCTGTAAGCCAGACTATTGTGTGCCACCACATGGTCTTCTGAAGGCTACAGGGTTTTTCCCGAGTTACTTTGGACATTTAAGGATGCTTGCGTTCCTTGCTGGAGTATAGACATTCGGCCATTAAAAACTTACTTCTTCACATATACATCTGGTTGCGGTTCAGACGCCGAATTTAACAATAAAAAGACCTTCATACCCCCGATTCAGGATAATTTCAACACAATCAAGAAACATATCAGATTTTCGGGAATGCCCCTTCTTCTGATTAGGTTTTTCTGAGATGAAATTTGGATGATTATTAAATCCCCGTTAAATTAAACCCGACAAGGTAAAATAGAGAAATCCCAATTAGATACGATTCAAAATGTGAGAATAAGGGCCCTATTTTATCTCAAAATTGAGATATTTTTCAAGTAAATATAGTTACAAATCAGTAATTGTACTTGTCACCATCTTCCACTTCAATCACATTGTTGGGCAATTCAGATGTGCCCCCTCCTTCGGAAAAATTGTGGGTTGCCAAGAAAATGGTTTCAGGATTCTTTTGTGCCAAAATTGTCAAGCGAGATGGTGTGTAGTGGTAGGGACTATCGACATAATCTGGGATGCCAAGTTCAATAATCATCACATCAGCTTCACTTGCCAGCCGTTCGATATTTTCACATGGCCCGGAATCGCCACAATGCACGAGAACAAACCCGTTCTTCTCAAATCGATAGCCATGTGGTTCTGTTGCTGGATCGTGGCAGACCTCAAAGCGTTCAAATGTCCATCCTTGTGCATCACCATTTTCAGTATGGTGGGAAACCCAAGATAAATCGTTCAATGATCCAGGATAAGCGAGATCGCAAAGTTGCATGAGCCTTGCCTCTCCACCTACATGAGCATGGATCCTTAGCATATTCTTGGACTGACGATCTGAAATCCATTTCCGTTCTAGTAGTAGAAATGGGAGTCCAAAAGTGTGATCGCCATGCCAATGGGTGATGAATAAATCCTGGATATCGGCTGGGGAAATCCCCTGCTCGCGCAGCTGTGGGATGACAGTGGGGGGTGCATCCACAAGCATTTTCCCATCGATAAGAACAAGTGAATGAAGACGTCCCATAGGGCAAAATGCATTCCCTGAACCGAGAAAGGAAATCTCTACCATTAGCCTCTCCCAAAATTCGCGTGAAGATGATTACAGGTCAAGTTTGCGCCTCACTCTTCCTGAGTGAAAAATCCTGTATTGGAGGTGAATATTATTGATGGCTAGGGGCTGACCCCGTTGCTTGAAATATGAAAGACGAGGCGCTCATAATGTCCCCCTTGGATTTGGGTAACACTTGAGGTGATACATTGTCAGAATGGAGTGCAAAGAACCCCTATGATTCGACAGTCACCGTGAACCATGTTCTGAATGGGGAGGGTTCAAGAAAAGAAACTCGCCATATTGTATTTGATTTGGGCGATTCAGGATTAGAATACAAAGCAGGTGACGCGCTCGGGGTTATTCCAATCACATCGACTGAATTGGTCGAAGACGTGCTTGTAGCACTCGGAGCCGATGCTGATGGAATCGTTGATACGCATGCTGGAGAGATGAGCCTTATAGATGCCCTCTCAAATCACTATGAAATTCATCAGGTCAATCGAAAATTCGTTGCAAGCATTGGTCAAAAATTCGAGTCATTAGGTGACCCCACTGAAATTCGAATCGTCAAGCGTGTTCGTACCTCAGTCAATTCCGGGCAAGCAACAATGCATTGGTCATGGTCGGGAGAAGAGGATGATTATCCAGAGGGATATAATCCTGCAGATGGTAACGTCGACCCAGCTCTAGAACTGTGGAACACTTTGCGTTCAGATGACAAAGAAATGGAAAATTATCTATGGGGCCGAGATTACATAGATGTTCTCAATGACTTCGGTCACCTTGGGTTTAGTGGCCAAGAATTTGTTGATCAAATTGATCGTTTGAAACCACGTCTCTATTCAATCGCCTCATCCCCAGATTTTGAACCAGGTACAGTTCACTTGACAGTCGGTATTGTTCGGTATGCTGGAGAAGGTCGAGCCAAGACTGGTTTGACAACCGGGTATCTTGCGGATCGGGTACCTGAAGGAACGGATAACGTCCGCGTCTTCATGTCACCAACACGGTCATTCGTCCTCCCTGAAGATGGCGATAAGGATATCATCATGGTTGGCCCGGGAACTGGAATTGCACCATTCCGAGCATTCATTCAACAACGAAAGATGGACAATGCAAAGGGGCGCAATTGGTTGTTCTTTGGTGATTGGACTGAGGCTGGAGAGTACCTATATCGGGATGAGATGAGTGGATTTGTCGAGGATGGTACAGTTGACAAACTCGATTTGGCTTGGTCTCGAGAAGGTCCTGAGAAGGTCTACGTACAGCATCTAATGGCCTCTCATGGTGCTGAAATTTGGGAATGGATTAACAATGGTGGCTACTTCTACGTTTGTGGAGACAAGAATTACATGGCAAAGGATGTCCA
This sequence comes from Candidatus Poseidoniales archaeon, assembly GCA_028821815.1. Taxonomy (GTDB): domain Archaea; phylum Thermoplasmatota; class Poseidoniia; order Poseidoniales; family Thalassarchaeaceae; genus MGIIb-P. The sequence goes on from JAPKEY010000004.1 coordinate 5,336, forward strand.
CAAGACGCTCATCAACATCTGTGCTGAGTATGGTGGTTACTCAGAAGAAGATGCCAAGGCATTTGTCGAGCAGACACTGATGAAGGAAGAAAAACGCTACTTGCGTGACGTGTACTGAAACAATCCGCCCCTAAGAGCGGATGCGGCACGCCTTTGAACCGGACGCGAATGGCAACATCCATGTTCAAGCGAGTCTTGATTGCGAATCGCGGCGAGATTGCGCTTCGAATCAGCCGAGCACTGCGTGAACTTGGTGTTGAGGTTTGTATTGTTCATGGCAGAGAAGATCGACTTTCCCTCCCTGTCCGTTTTTCAGATTATGCGATTCCGATATATCGCTCCAACCCCTTGGATTCTTATCTTGATCATGAGGCAATTATTCAGGCAGCAAAAGATGTGGGGGCTGAAGCGATTCATCCGGGTTATGGATTCCTCGCAGAAAATTCTGCTTTCGTCAATCGTTGTCAAGAAGAAGGCATTACTTTTATTGGACCAAGTGCTGAAGTCATCGCACTTTTGGGAGATAAAATCGAGGCAAGGAAGGCAATGGAAGCGGCTGGTCTACCCATTGCTAAGGGCAGCGATGAAGCCATCGAAGATGCACATGTTGCAAGTCAATTGGCAGCCAATATTGGATATCCCGTGATTATCAAAGCTGCCGCAGGAGGCGGTGGCATTGGTATGCAAATTGTGCACCAAGAAAGCGAGTTTAAATCCGCTCTAAACCTATGCCAATCTAGGGCACAATCTGCGTTTGGTGACAATCGAGTTTTTGTCGAGAAATATATTGAAGGAGCCCAACATATTGAGTTCCAAGTCCTCGGCGATGGTGTTGATGCAATTCACTTCGGTGAGCGTTTTTGCTCTATTCAAAGACGCCACCAAAAGTTGCTTGAAGAGGGCCCTTGGCTTTCTGATGAAATCCGCACAGCAATTGGATCTCAGGTTTGTGAGGGTGCTCGTGCCGTCGGTTATCGTGGTTTGGCGACATTTGAATTTCTACGCGATAAGCATGGTGAATTTTTCTTTCTCGAGGTCAACCCTCGGGTTCAGGTTGAACACACCATTACCGAGATGATTACTGGTACAGATCTGGTTAAATTGGGAATTCGTGTAGCTGCGGGTGAATCACTTCCAATCAAACAAAAGGAAATCGAATTCTCTGGCCACGCTATTCAGTGTAGACTCAATGCCGAAGACCCCCTCAACTTCGTCCCCTCACCAGGGAAATTGTGGGATTGCCATTTCCCCGGAGGCCGGGGGGTGCGGGTGGATACACATGCTCACATTGGTTACGAAATGCCAGGTTGCTTTGATTCACTATTGGCCAAACTCATCGTCTGGGGTCAAGATCGTGAAGAAGCGATTGCGAAGATGAAAGCAGCCCTAAAGGAGACCACGCTGATTGGAGTCGATACAGTCATCCCTCTACACCAGGCTATTCTAGATGAACCCGATTTCATTGCTCGCGACGTCACAATTCAATATCTTGAAGACCATCCCAACCTGCTCGGGTGATACAATGGACATCGTTATCGTCGGGAGCCTCGCATACGACGACCTTGAAACAGAGGCTGGTAATGTCACCAATTCCTTGGGGGGTTCTGGTACATTTGCCGGTATTGCTGCGGCTTTTCATGCCAGCCGCAGGGTTGATCCTGGTGGGATACTACCGGTTGGAATCGTCTGTGCAGTAGGCGATGATTTCCGTGAATCAGATATAGATTTACTCAGTCAAGCAGGCCTCAATCTCGATGGTGTAGAAACCATCGAAGATGGTCGAACATTCCGATGGCACGGCCGATACGAAGGTGATATGGGTCAAGCAATCACTATTGAAACACAGCAAAATGTGTTGGATGGTTATGAACCAAGAGTTCCGGTTGCTTGGTGGTCTCCTCGAATTCTATTCCTCGCCAATAATCACCCTGCGATTCAGTCACATGTCCTCGATCAATGTGAGGGGGCTAAATTCATTGCCTTGGATTCAATGAATCTGTGGATTAACATTGCGTTTGAAGAACTCTCAAATGTATTGCGGCGTGTTGATTTAGCCATCCTCAATGACATGGAGGTCAGAATGATTGCAAAGGACGAGAACCTCATTCGAGCAGGTGAATCAATTCGTACTGGACATGCCCTATCCGGTGGATTAGAAGCTGGCGCAGGACCGTCTATTCTGATTATCAAAAAAGGCGAACATGGTAGCGTCGCTCTGACCGACAATGGTTTGCTCACACTTCCCGCTTTCCCAACTTCAGAGATTGTTGATCCGACAGGGTGTGGGGATTCATTTGCAGGAACATTGTTGACATTCTTATCAGAATCTGAGAATTTGAATCCAACATATGATGAATTACACAATGCCCTAGTACATGCAACAGTAACAGCATCGTTCACAATTTCTGCCTTTGGTACCGAGGGACTCATTGGCTTAGACAGAGGTGAATACCATGCGAGATTAGATGCTTACAGGCGCATGGTTGGCTTGATTTAATTATCCAAGTCTTGAGATGCCATGGTACCCTGGTGCTTCCTTTGGTGGAGAAGTACTCGAGAGTTTCCCAAATGATAGTTGCTTTGTATCTGCAGCCTTGAGCAAGCCGGCAATGGGTCCTAAGTCACCGCTTGCAGAGAGGCGTTCAATCAGTGCATCAGTTTCATCCTCGGCTAGCGCACCGCCTGAAGATTTGGAAAGTGTTCGTATATGTTCGGCAACTTCTGCTTGATGATCTTGATCTGCACGAAGACGTAATATTTGCCCCGAGCGGAGTGCCACTTCACGATATTGACCATCTTCGAACCCATCATCGTCACCATAGATTTCTGCATAATTATTGCCTTCGATTTTCACAGGTCGAACCAATTTCCGAGTAGGTATTTTTGAATTGGTTCGAATCAATGCATTGATACTACGTTTGGCGAGTTGAGAAAAGCGCCCCTGCTTTGGTGCCGTTGAACTTCGCAGTCTTCGATTCGGTGTATTTCGTAGAAATGCACCAAGGGCGGGGAACTCTTCAAGTGGATGCGTCCCGGCACTTTGGGTCTGAAATTCAGGCTCAGGTGTTGCGATTCTAGCTGCAGCAACTACTCCTGGTGTGCATTCTTCACGAAGTGCGTGTAGTGTAGGTTCAGGAAGTGTTGTGGCTAGAGCGCTAGATGTTACGGGCATCGTATCACGAATTGCTTGACCCGACCATGTAGGGGTTTGTTGGGGTTGTGCAATGGGTTGTGTGGTGGGTGTTGGCGTATCAAACATATTTCCAAAAATTCCAGAATCAGTTGTTTGGGCTGGTGCGGGGTCATCAAACATCGAACCCGAGAAAAACATCCCTCCTTCTTCCTTAGCCTCAGTAAGTGCGGATTGAATACGTGTTTCAGGTATGGCATCCTTTTCGGAGTACCACTGAGGTTCTCCGCGACCCCAAGCACGTTCATAAGCAGAATCTGCGGCTGATTGAGTCACTGGGTTTTCTGTAGCAGGCTGCTCCCATGGCTTAGACCAACTATCCAATTTTTGTTGCTGCTGCCACTCATCACTTTCGGAACGAACTTCTTGCAGTGAACATCGGGCACGATCCAGTAGACCACGACCGGCGTGGTCTCCAGAACTTTCTGAAGAAAATGCTTCAGTTGCAGATGAAACCTCGATTGCAGAGGGTGTGTCGGTAGGCATTGGTGCAGGTATCTCCCCTGCGTTACCGTGGTACATGGCTTTGAGAGCTTGCTCCAAATCAGCCTCATCAAAAATTCCAACTTCTGGAAGAAGTTGCGCTTCTTCAACACGCTCTGCTTGAATAGCCGCCGCCTCTTCTTTGACCACCTCTAGTGATGAAATTGAAGGGAAGTTTGGGTTGATTTGTACATCATCCAATCCCTCTCTTGCTTCTTCCATCGTTTTGCCTTCGCAAAGACGATTGATCATCATCTGAGTTCGCAACAAGAGACTATCCGGTCCATGTAGCATATGTCGATCTCCTTGTTTGGTATCGATACAGAGTGTCGGTTTACGTCCCATCAACCAAGTGAAAATTGTGCTCAATCCAAGAATCAGAGCATAGATTTGAATTGGGCCTGAAAGAACTCGAGTCGCTAGTATGAGTGCGATGACACCAATCCAAGTCAATCCCTGAGGAATCATTGGTGTGTGGTGGTGGCGGACACGACGAATTGTATCGATGTCGACCCGTAGTCCCTTCCCGTCACGTCGTTCTAGCAGCAACGATTTTTCGTTCAAAACTCCCTTGATCGCTCCGCTTACTCCGGCCAGCCTGAACGTTGCGAGGATTTCGTTCCCACGCTGCTCAGGCTGAACCCCAAAGGGTCCCTCCTGTTGATGCATCCCAGAACGTCAGCGTAACCTGCTGCTTATACAGTTTATTGGCAATCATCACCGTAAGACCCACAGTTTAGTGGTCTTCCTCTCACACGGGCGCTATGCTTTGTGCAACGCCCATTATTCGCATATTTCCAGCATCTAATTGGACTATCATTACAGGCGCAGCGTCACGTTTTTGAATCCAAAGTGGTTGTTCCCATTCAACTGTGAACTCAACTCCTTGAATCTTGATTATCCGCCCCACCTGGAATTGTAAATCAACCGCTGCGTGAACAATATCTCCTTCTGAGAGTTCACGCTTCTGAAATGGGGCGCGAGAAAGGGTGAATTTTGAACTGTTGTGGCGGACCAAAGCATCCCCATTCACATGTGTCAATATGCAACCCCGATGAAGTGCCTCTTCCCTTAGATTGCGGAGAGCTACACCCACCCTATCGCCCACGAAACTATGTTCAACATCATCATCCATCACTTGGAGGCTTCGGGTAATGCCAGTTTCTTGAGATGCTAATACTAGAATTTCCTCGTGCTTGGAAACGGGTCCTGCCTGCACATACCCGATTGCAACCAAGCCCACACCCTTGACATTGAAATGCTGATCGATTGGAATCACAAGGGGTGCATTTTCATCCCCCGTCTGTAGACTGGAAAGGAGAGATTCTCGAAGTGTATGTTCATCCGGCATTTCTTCATACAAGGTCCATTCACCTAGTCCTGCTTGATTGAGGATCACTTGGACCTGTTCTGGATCAACCCACCCACCATCTTCTGGCGAAATAATCGCATGTCCAATACGGATATCTGCAGCTCCAAAGGCAACGAGAACTTCCCCCAGTGCAGCATCCACTTTTGAGATTTCAACAACGCCTGCTTTGGCGACATTGAGTACGCTGAGTAGGGGGCGAAGGCGTTCAGGGTGCCGCAGTGGTCGCAACAAAGAAAGAATGCGTGTTTCACCCTCGGAAATTTCCTTGTAGACATAGGATTCGATGTCTCTAACATCACCTTTTTTCGCCAAAGTTCTAGCCAACTCTTCTGAACCGATGAAGGCGACATTTAGTACAGGCATGGCCTTCAACCGTCCATTCTTTGTTCAGTACAATCTTACTGGCCAGCGGCCTTCATGGCATCTCTAGCGGACTGTGCCAAATCCCACATCTTTTGCTCATTTTCACCATTGGGTGTGAACTGGGGGATTGGAATTGGTTTCATTTGGGAATCGATTGCAACCATAAAAAAGAATCCTGAACAAATTTCTTCGGTCACCCATTCACTTCGATCTAATCGTTTTGCAACAACATGCACACCTGCCGTATGTGTGCTTGTGTGAACAACGCGTGCAGTTGTTTCGATAAGATCTCCCTGATATGCTGGTCTCCTAAACTTCAACGCATCCACGGAAACGGTGACAAATTCACGGTGAGCGAATTTACTTGAAGCCATCCCTGCAGCAGTGTCCATGATGCTCATCAAACGTCCTCCGAAGAGTGTATTGTAAGCATTCGTATCCTGTGGAAAAACCTCGTCGATTTTGGTCACAGGCTCGGTCGAATAGGGGGTCGACATTTCTATCTCCAATCCTTGGGCGGCACCACTCCCTCTTGAGGCTGTCACCTCGATTCCCTCGACCCATCCCATTATGGGGGTAAAGCGACAGGACGGTCCATGGCCAGTGCACCCACTTGCATCGCTCTAGTTTCGGGCGGCATTGATTCACCAGTTGCCGTAGCCCGAATGGTCCTTTCAGGGTGGCATATAGTCCCCGTTCATTGCTCACAAGAACCGATTACAGGTAGCGAAGCCGAGGACAAAACTGCAGCAAGTCTTTCACATCTGATACAGAGTTTGGATGCACCGGGTTCAATCGACTCAAACCTTCGTGTTGTGACTGTTGGTGAGACACTGGCGAAATTCACGGAACCAGAATCTCATCGTGACTATTTTGTTCACATGAAACGCCTCTTCAATGCCATCGGAAGTGCTCTTGCTACAGATGTTGGTGCATCCGCCATTCTCACCGGCGAAAATCTTGGCCAAGTGAGTAGTCAAACCCTTGGGAATTTGGGCGCAGTTGAAGAAGCGAGTGAATTTAGGATGTTACGACCATTACTCGGTTTGGACAAGCAAGAAATTATTGATGAGGCTAGAGAATTGGGGACATACGATATTGCGGCAGGGCCGGAGTTGTGTGATGCGTTGGGACCTGACAGACCAACGACGGTCGCTGATCTCGCCCGTTTACGTCAAAATGAGAAAGCACAAGGGGGCCTCAATGATTTGGCTGAAGGGTGCCTAAAATCTATTCGAATCCGCCCTCTAAGCCCGATGTAATCTTGGTTTACGGCCCCTACGGGGCCAACCATCGAATGATGGGTGTTATATGCGGGCTTTGAGTGGCTCGGCGTAGAACCACTATGTGGTTTATCTTGGATGTGACATAACATGACAACCCGAACGCGCACCCTATCGCTGGCCATGATTTGCTTGATGTTGTTTTCTACCACCTTGGTTCATGCGGCCACAATTAGCACATTTGCTAATGGCAATTCCGATGTAGATGTCGAACTCCGCGATCAAGGAACTTGGGGTGATGATTTGACCGCAGGTATCAGTATGCCAGCTGGTGAAACGGTCAATGCAGCGGGTTTCATAGTCGGAACCAATTATGCGGAACACAACGATGTTCAGTTCATCGATAGTTCCCTAATTGCTAACGGTGAAATTTGGAATCCAATTTACAATGGTGGTATGACACAATATTCATCAATCGGTGATTTTTCTGTTGATGAAGAATCTCTGCAACTCACGAGTCAGGGCTACAATGCTGATTTCGAGTCAAATCCTGAGGGCTGGACTACCGGTCCCGAACAAGGTATCCAGCCAATGGTGGCGAACTGGGCTCATGGGCATCAAGACTCCAATGTATTGCCTTCACTCGGTTGTGGTGTCGGTGATTGGTGCTGGGGTACTGATTTCGAGAATCCGGATTATACTGCCAATTTACCTGATGGGGAATTCGAAATGACCCTCACCAGTGTATCCTTCTTTGTTCATCCAGGAAAGGCTGACTTGACCTTCCGTAGTTTCCACTCTTTGTTTTACCGAGAAGCAGGAACTAGTCAATACTACTACGATGATTGTGCTTATGTCGCCGTGCAGAATTCTACAAACAATGTTGATTTCCAGAACCCAAAATTCGTACCAATCGATATTGGAGCCACCACAGGTGTCTCTTCTGGTGATGGTTTGCATCAATTGGGCACATCCACAAACCAAGTCCCTCCTGCCCGATGTGGAAATTTCCTCGGTTCGGATGGACCTATAGCCGGCGATTACGTTCTTGCAGGGAACGGTACAACCTCCTCAAACAGCCCTAGTGGCTGGTCAGATATCCAAGTTGATCTCAGCGTGCATCAGGGTAGGTTCGTCAAACTTATCTTTATTCACGAAGTCAATCCTCGTCAGGGAGCATTCCCTGTCGAGATGATGAATGCTGGCTGGTATATTGATGGCGTCCGTGTTGGAGACCCACTTCCCGCTCAAGGCGACGTTACTCTCGGTTCGTTCGCTCCTCAAAATTCAGGGCAACCAGGATTTCCAGATGGGTATGGGTTGCTAAACCTTGAATTGCGCAAATCTGCCTCTGCTGATTTTGGCGTCGATGTTTTGGATGCAGGGACTGGCAATGTTGTTATCGACCGAAACGGTAACACTCTATCGAATTTACAAGGTAGCCTCATTGAATTATGGGATATCAATGCAGACACATATCCTCTAATTGATTTCAAATTCAGCTTTGGTTCAGGCCCCTCTAGACTCTCAACTCCAGTGTTGCACGGATTCAATTTGGGTACGATGATTGGAACGAATTTCAACAATACAGATGGTGTATTTTGGCAGGGTGGGTCTTATGATGGAAACAAGTGGTCATCCGCCCTTAGTGGCGGCTCAACTGTGATGGTATCCACCTCAATACTAGACAACTCATTCACTCCAAGCGTGGTGCGTTCAGATTTCTCAATGCCAGTGGTTGCGATTAAGCCGGTTGTTGTCGACAATTGCGGTGGTCCCAATTACATTATGGGCATGAGTCTCAATTCTGATGCAGAGATGACACAATTGACAAATAATCAATGGACCGAACTCGCAGCCCCAACATTCACGGTTGGTGTGCTTGCAAATTACACTTCATTCTGTGATGTATATTCCTTCCATGTAGAGTATCGCTTCGCCCACCACTCTCGCGGCATCACACTTGATGTGGCTGCTGATGGAGATATTGAATGGGGAATGACCGATCCAGCATTTGGCCGGTTCGGCCGTCAAGATATGTTCCGTACAGGTATTGTCAATGGTGTGAACGAGGGTTCATCGGAGCGCACCATTTCACTGGGCATCACTCTTCAGGGTGAGGGTGCCCCTTTCCTTCTACCAAAAGGTGCAACAATTCATTATGCTGAATTAAATTATGAAAACAATAACCTCAATGCAGAATTTGATTTATCTCTGATTAGTGGTAATGAAGAGGTTGTAATCAGTAGCAATCTATACGAGGGTAATTTCCATGTCCCTTACCCAGGAAGCCCCTTAGTATCCCTTCAAGCCAGTGTCCAAAGCTTGCTAGACAATCCATTGGTACCGGTTGCTTGGATTGATGATTACGGTAATGAGTGGTGCCTATTCCGTCTGGGTATCGATGCTCCAACCTCTTCATCTGGTTCGACAATTACCTTCCGCGATTTAGACATACTCTACGATTGGGATCGTGCAATTAGCGATACAAACAACATCGCACGCGAGATGAATCAAGGTGTCGCCCTTGCCAGTAGCAATGGAGCCTCAGGCAATGTTGTGGTCCCGATGAGAATTGTTGGCGGTTCAGGCGGTTCAATTTCCCTGTCTTCATTATCGATTTCAACAACGAGTGGTTATGATTCCACTTATGATGATGGTGGAATTACCGGAATGTATCCCAATGGTGACATCATTGAGATTGTGACCACCCATGATGTTGCTGCCTCCACAGGTCAAACCTTGGGAGGGGCCAGTCTACTGTTTGAAACTGAGACAGGGAACATGGAACTGCGTTGGGATGCAACCAACGGCAGCTTCTGGGAAGAGAGTGACGTCGAGAACAAGATTGATTTCATGTTCATGCAATCACTTGCAACAGATGCAGATGGTGGCGGTAAGCAACTCAATTGGCGATTCCGTGTTAACCCGACATGGGACGATACGCCAAGCGTACGCCTGTATGCAGCCGCACTTTCCAACACCGGTGTCAGTGGCCTGCCTGCAGGGAATTTAATCGAACCTTCAATGGGTAACGCTGTAGAGAACGATGCAGGTATGATTGATTTCCACCTTTACAACCATGGCGGAGTCGAGCAGATGGATTTGACCAATGCTTTCTCAAGCAACACCATTACACTGGATTTCAATATTCGATACGAAGATTTGGATGTTGCACCCAATCCCAGTAGTTACCAAGTTCTGTTGGAGAAGCGCAATCAGTCTGAACTCACATTTGAGGATTGGTTGTTTGTAGATTCTGCACCTGCAACTATCGATGGAGATTATTCATGGCAACCCAATCTACCAGCATCAGAAGCTGGTAACGAGCAGTATCGATTACTCATGTACAATTACACTGATGGAGACACTATTTGCCCACCAGGAAACTTCAATCCAGATAGTGACTGTGCCGTTCGGTTTTCAATCACACTCGACCCCTTTGCACCTCACCTGATGAATATCTCAGTATTCAGTGTGCAAGGTGATTGGCGTGACCTAACCGATGATACGTGGGTGAAGGCAAGTAACAATCAGAAGTTCAGAATAGCGGCCCAAGATTTGCCGGTCGCACCCGAAACATTGACACTCAATTACTGGGTTGAATTCTCAGATGATTGTGGCCTTGATGGCCTTTGTCCAACTGATCCGGGTTACATCAGTGCAGATACCGGCGAGAAGGACCGAGAAGCCCAATTGAATGAATATACACAAATTGGTCTTGTGCGTCAAACAGTTACCGATACCTCATACTACATCATCGATCATCCGTGTGAATGTATCAGTGATTATGCAAACAGTGGTATCGACCCACCCCAAATGGTTAGTCTGTTTGTTACTGGTGGCGATATTGGTGGTAACCAAATTGATGGTGATGGCGCAGGTGTCAATGACGATTTGGTGACTTACATCGCCATGGAAAGTCGCACACCCTTAGTTGAAGCGTTCCACATTTCAGACTCACATGGGACCATGCTTAACGAGAACAATCGTTCGATTTATGCAGGTAACGTGTATCACCTAATGGTAGATGGAAAGGATGACAATGGATGGCAGGATATTGAGATTATTCGAATTACAATGAACCCCTCAATCTGTAATCCGTCAATGGTACAAACCTACGACCCTCAGGGTTGCATAGAAATGTTCTATTCACCACAAAATGATACAGCGTGGACGAATAGTACTTGGATTGATATCCTAGATGATTATGAAAACACCGGTATCAAACCACGAATGCTCACGCGTGAGGGTACCGTTCTGATATCACCATTTGAGCAGCAATTCACTCTGGATGTCCCCATTCGTATGTCCTGGTCGATTCCGCTGTCGTATGTCGGTGGTGTAAAAACGCCAGATATTGGGATGAAGGACAAGGATCTCAACAACAACGAGGTGCACATTAGTGCCGCACGAAACCCTCAACGTTGGTCCTATTCAAGTGGTATTGAACTCGACACGACAACCTTCAGAGTGGAGGATACATCTGGATTCCCAACCGCTGGTGTCGGAACTCAATCCGGAGGATTTGTTTACCAAGGAGACATCTTGGTGATTGAAGGCCGATATGTGTTCAGTGCAGGAATGAACGATTTGATTTTCGTTGGCCCTGAGATTTCACTCACATTGCAGGTGACACGGTCCCCACTATATCCGGCAGGATTGCCAGACAGTGGTTACTCTCCAGCTTTGGTAGACGTGAACGAATATGATTTCAACAACGGTTCTTTCCAATTGATTGTACCCGCAGCATCTGCAACCAATGAGTACAGTTACACATTGGAATTACTCGGTATGCCAGAGGGTGCTGTAGACAACACGCCGGCACCTTCACGATCATTCATCATCAAAGTAGACGGTGACCGACCAGACGCTGTTTTCGGTTCATGGGATTTGTCCAATTCTGTGACGGGTGATACCATTGAGGGTAGTATTTCTTCATCAATTATGGGTTGCCTTGATGCAGAAATTTTCATCGATGAACTACAAGGAATGAACACTGATTCAGTAAAATTGAATTGGATGTTTTACAAGACCCAAGAGGTTGGTGGATTTGAGTACAATTGGACCGAATATCTGAATATATTTGATGATGGAATCGGTTGGGAAAGTACACCGTTGTATCTGGAATCATCCCAAGGCCGAATACGTGCAACATCCACCTGTTTTGACCTATGGGATTCGGTACAACCCATCCCTGATGATATGGAGAATGTCATTGTTAAGTTCTGGTTAACGGGTCATGATACAGCTGGACAGACCATCAATGGTGCCGGTTCATTCGGAAACTCGGTCAACAGTGGAGCTGGGACCTATGAAATCGCTTATGAATCAGCGAAATTCAGTATTGAGCGGGTCGATCTATCAGTCGATAAGCCAATGGCTGAAACCGACTTCGACCTCTTGATTGACTTCACGAATGAGGGCAACAAGGATGGTGTTTTAGAAATTCAAATTGTGACATGGATTGGTGGTGTAGCTAGTGCTCCGGTTAATTACGAATGTCCAAACAGTGTTCAACCAGCCGATGATTACCGATGGCGAATCTCGATGGATCAATTCCCTAATGCAGCGACGAATGTTAGTTATGTCATTTTAGACATGAATAATCTGGAGATTGCAAGCGTCCCTGCTTTCAATGTAGCCAAGTTCAATCAGGCTGAAGAGAGCAGTAGCGCGGGCCTATATGTTGGCATTGCCGGAGTTATAATCGTCCTGATAATTGCTATCGTTGTCGTTCTATTAGTACTCAACAGAACTGTTGAGGATGACGAATTAGAATACATCGAAGAAGATGATTTTCTCCCTACGGCACAACCGGTGACCCCGATGCAAAGTCGTGGTCCCCCTGCCACACGACCCGGTGAACGAAGAGGCCCACCTGGTGCCTCTCGTGACCCACCCGCTGCGACGAAGAGTCCGATGGATATCGCCAAGGAGAAATTCCCATTCTGGGATGAGGCCACCATTCAGAACTACTTCGATCAAGGTTGGAACGTCGAGCAACTCGAAGAGTGGCTCGCCACACAAGAATGAGGTTGAACTGATGATGGATTCGGCGCCCTTGAGTTGGTCGCCAATCGATTGGGAGGACCCTTGTGGGGGCACCATCCGTCTATGGCCCTTCATCCCAAATGTGGTCCACACAGGTGCACTTCGACGTACTGTTGGGAAGTGGGACGGATTAGCATTCTTGCTGCCTGATGATGAATCCGAAATTTGGGATGAACAATCAGAGCAAGAGAAGTCCTCCCCTGGAATCAATCGAGATTCCATTGCAGCCAGTGGTGGGACTTTGGCACGAATGATGATCGGGATGTCCTCCATAGAATCTATCCAATCGTGTCGATTCCCCGACCCAGAACCTCGTCGACTATTATCAGCAGCAGAGAGTCCATCAGGGACAGGATGCAGACCTGTGTTTTTCGTAGAACCCGAAGATGAAGAATGGACTGTGTGGGTTGAGGATTGCGCTGATGAAATGGTTCGCCTCCGACATCTTGTTCGTTCTATTTTCAGTGGAAGGATTTGGAAAAAGATGCTACGCGCTGAAATGAAAAATGCAAGCCCACCTGAATGTGAACGTGATGATTCAAAGGCTAACGGCTTGGCACAAGCAAGCGCTCTTGCTGCTGCTTGGTGGTCTCGATCTGAATCTGTGCTTACAGCAGAACTGTGCTCACGCAGAGATTCACGTCTAGCATCCCGTTTACGGGGGGCATTGGGTACACTTTACGGGGAACAGATTGATGGTGAAGGGACGCCCGTCCTCCTCGTGCCAGTCATGCAGGCTTGGATGCCCAGCATCTATTCTGCACTGAATGAATCACCATTACCAGAGCATGTCGGGGGGGAAAAAGAATGACAGATGCACTTGTAGAGAATCAATTATTTAGATTCACCCCTGCTTTTGTTCTCGACCCTCAGAGAGTTGTTGATGAGATTGGTGGGAAGCGTAGTGGGAGGTATGTCACCCTATCTTTGGTGGCGCCTCGAGCAACATTATTGATCGATCAAGATGGTAAAATCATCGTACATGGTTGTCGAAAACAAGACTTGGCTCATCTCGCAGCCAAAGAGGTACTATTGCGACTTGGTGAAGCTGAATCTGGTATGACTTTTGAAGTTGGACCCGTGGTTGCATCATTCGATTTCGAGACAACAATATCGCTTGAAGGAGTTCCTGATTTGTACCCTGAAGCGGTTTTAGACACCGAACTGGATTGTCTTCGAATCGATGATAATCGACACGAAATCAAGATGCTTCTATTTCGCAATGGCCGAGGAATTGCAACGGAAGCTCGTCATGTGAAATTGGTCGCAATGGCCGCTCGTCGATGGAAACAACGCCTGTCCGACGAGAATCTATTGGGTTGATGATAATGACAATCACAGAGGGTCGCTGGACTGGCCCTATTTGGGACACCCATCTCCATTTAGATCCAAATGGACGGGGAGTATCTGCGGCCAAAGATTTTGCAAACGCAGGAGGGACCCACCTTTGCTTGGTTCACAAACCGGGATTCCCTTCCAATTTACCCGAATCAATCAATGCTGTCAAACAAGCCTACATTGGAACTTTAGAGATGGCTAATGCAGTTCGAAGAGAGGTTGGAATTGACGTCCGTGTAATCCTAGGGCCCCACCCTGTGGTTTGGGAGAAACAAATTCATACGCTGGGTTTGGAGAAATCATCTCAACTCCATATCGATTCAGTCGCTCTCGCGTTGGAGTATTGCGCTGAAGGTCAAGCTGTTGCTCTTGGGGAAGTTGGCCGCCCTCATTATCCAGTATCAGATGAGATATGGGATGCTGCAAATGAACAATTAGAGGTGGTCATGCACATGGCTGCTCAGGCAGATATTCCCATTCAATTACACGTTGAGGATAACGGTGCTCAAACAAATGCCGAATTGGCAGCAATTTGTGATCGTTCTGGTTTGATGCGAAAACGTGCTGTACACCATTACGCTACAGCAAATGTTGGCGAATCCTTCACACATGGATTGTCGTCTTCAGTCAGTATGGGTAAAGATAGCCTTTCTACAATCATGGAAACATATCGCCACTGTTCATCTACATGGACGATGGAGACCGATTATCTCGATGACCTATCGCGGCCGGGGGCAGTCCTCGGTCCTAAAACGGTGCCAAAGAGAACCCAAGCACTTGTTTCTAATCTTCTTGGAACAATAGATGCCGAACAGACTGAAGATTTGCTGCATCACGTACAATCTATCTGGCCCAGCGCACTGTATGGTGAAATTGACCCGTAGGGTCACTTCTAAGGGGCACCCTCAAAACCCGTCCGCTGTCGAAGCCCACAGCCCAAAGGGCTGAGAGTGGTTTTATGTTGCAACTTGAAGGAAAGACTGCACTGGTGTTTGGAGTTGCATCCGAAGATTCCATCGCATGGGCAATTTGCAATCGGTTAGCTGAGGCTGGGTGTAAACTAATTCTCGGATATCAAAAGAGATTCATGAGTCGAGTTTTCCAATTAAAGGACAAACTTGAGGCTATTGAGGCGATCTACCCAATCGATGTAGCCGCCGAGGAAACTACCGCTGAATTCTTCCATGAGTGGCAACTGATGACACCTGGTGCCAAGGCTGACATCGTCATTCATGCGATTGGATTCGCGCCGAAAGAATGTTTCGATCGACACATGCTGTTTGTCGAAGATGATGCCCTCAATACTGCGATGACAATTTCCGCACATTCGTTGCAACGCATCATGCGCCACGCCCTTCCCCACCTTGCTCCAAATTCTTCGACAATCACCCTCACTTATGCAGCCAGTACCCGCCACGTCCCCAATTATGGTGTGATGAGTATCGCCAAAGCTGCGCTTGAAGCATGGGTTCGTGAATTGGCCATGCGTGTCGGCGAAGAAGGCCATCGTGTCAATGCTATTTCATCAGGTCCGATTCGAACTTTAGCTGCAGGTGGGATTCCCGGATTTGATGACATTCTTGACCATGTCGAACGTAATTCACCCCTTCGTCGCAATGTCAACCAAGACGATGTTGCGGGTTGTGCGGTTTGGCTATCCAGCCCGCTTGGCTCCGGTGTTACAGGGCAAATTATCCACGTCGATGCTGGATATTCCAGCACGATGGTTCCAGATAGTATCAGTGACTGAGGCGAGAAATTGACAATTCTTGATGAAAATCCGCAGGATCCGTTTGAGCCGATTGCGATCATCGGTGTTGCAACCCTGTTGCCTGATGCACCCAATGTAGATACATTTTGGGCGAATATTTTGTCGGCGAAAGTATCGATAAAGGAAGTCCCTGAACAACGATGGATTCCCTCTGACTTTTGGGTCGAAGGTGGGCCGAAGAATGTTGATGTAAACAAGACCTATTCGAAAATTGGAGGTTGGATTGAGAATTACGAATTCGATTGGAGACGATGGAAAGTCCCACCGGGTTCACTCCCTCAAATCGATCTAACCCAACAGTGGGCAGTTACCGTCAGTGCAGCGGCATTGGAAGATGCAGGATACATGGATGAAGGCGATAAAGAATTGCCGCGCGCTCGTACTGGTGTGATATTCGCAAATGCACTAGGCGGTGAAAATCGCAATTTATCCAATCATAGAATATGGGCTGATCAATTCGCTCGATACGCTGTTGAAGCAGGTGGGATGCCCAGTGAAGGCAAAGCAGCGTTCAAAGCAGCGATTCTCGATGGCCTTCCTTTGGTGACAGAAGATACGATGCCGGGCGAACTCGCCAATG
Organism: Candidatus Poseidoniales archaeon; assembly: GCA_028821815.1. Taxonomy (GTDB): domain Archaea; phylum Thermoplasmatota; class Poseidoniia; order Poseidoniales; family Thalassarchaeaceae; genus MGIIb-P. Next base: position 21,710 of record JAPKEY010000004.1, read on the forward strand.
TTGTTTCAGGGCGTGTCGCAAACCTTCTTGATTTACAGGGGCCGAATTATTCTACCGATGCTGCATGTGCCTCTACCTTTGCTGCTGTACTCGATGCTTGTCGATTGCTACAAACACGCCAAGTCGATTTGATGGTGGCCGGGGCAAGCGACCGCACGATGGATCCAGCGACCTTCGCAAAGTTCAGCGCAATTGGGGCCCTTTCAGCGACTCATTCAACACCGTTTGATATCAAAGCGAATGGATTTGTCATGGGTGAAGGTTCTGGGGCCCTTACATTGAAACGTCTATCGGATGCAATCAGAGATGGAGACACGATTCAAGCAGTCATTCGTGGTGTGGGAGCGAGTAGCGATGGGCGTGGCAAAGGTATCACTGCACCGAGTACCCGCGGTCAAATTCAAGCGGTTAGCCGTGCCTATATGCAGGCTGGTTACGATTCATCTACAGTCGAATTAATTGAAGCCCACGGAACGTCGACAGTTGTCGGTGATGCAACCGAATTGACCAGTTTATCTTCAGCATTCGAAAATACACCTGCTGGACAATCGGTTGCAGTTGGTTCAATCAAGAGTCAAATTGGGCACCTCAAAGCAGCAGCTGGAATCGCAGGATTGGTCAAGGCCATTCGAGCGGTTCATACTGCCACAATTCCACCCAGTGCAGGCTTTTCTACACCTAACGAAAATATTGATTGGGGTAAAAATCCATTTTATGTCCCAACCGAACCAAAACCATGGATTACACCAAACGGACATCCTCGTCGAGCAGGTGTCTCTTCGTTTGGATTCGGTGGTACAAATTTCCATTGTGCTATCGAGTCCTATGATCGGGATTTCCATTCACTTGTCGCAAATGAGTTTGATGCCCGTCGTGCAGCATGGCTGAACCCTGGTGCAATGGCGCCGACAACCGTTCTATCTTCGGCTACATTATCCCATGCCGAATTGAAGGACATCGAAGGAGGAGTTCTTCTCGTGAATGCCCCTGATAGGGAATCACTCATTGCTAAACTCAGTATAATCCGTAACGACTTGTTTAGCGGTTCGAACTTTGATAATGACCCATATGGAAAGCGACTTTCGAACGCCCTACCTTTGGCGAGCCGAGATTACACCGCAGAGGGTATTCGGTGTGCGATTGTCGCCAGTGATTGGACTCAACTTTCGAAGCGATTTGATCTACTCGAGAAGTCGATTAATGATCGCTCAAAATGGGACTTCTTGGCTAAACAAATGGTGATGATTACCGATACTGCGTCCCTGCCTGACCATGCTAAGGTTGCGCATCTCTATCCAGGTCAAGGTAGCCAATATGTTGGCATGACACTCGATTTGTCTAAGCGTTATGGTTGCATTGGAGAAACTTGGGACGAAGCAGATCGTACGATGGTTGATGTTCTCGATGGCGAAACATTGTCTTCATTCGTACTTCGCGAAAACCTTTCTGAAGCTGAGAGAAAAGAATCAGAATTCAAACTCAAGCAGACAGAGTATACCCAGCCAGCTATGCTGACAGCTGACCTTGGCCTCTATCGCTTGATGAAAGCACACGGACTTGAACCGGATATGGTTGCAGGTCATTCTTTGGGAGAATATGCAGCATTGATGGTTGCGGGGATTCTCGATTTCGATAGTGCGCTACGTGCAGTGGCAGCACGTGGTACCGAAATGGGTAGCGTTGAGGTGCCGGATTGTGGTATTATGGCCTCTGTATCAGCACCTTACGAACAGATTGAGGCAACACTACAGGACGAAGGCGGGTACGTTATTGCTGCCAACAAAAATAGCCCAAAAATGACCGTCATTGCAGGTGAAACAGAACCGATGAAGCGCGTCATGAAGAAATTCGAACAAGCCGGTGCGCCCTGTGTGCAACTACAGACTAGCCACGCATTCCATTCACGAATTGTCGCTCCAGCCAATGAACCATTACGCAATTTCCTTGAGGGGTTGGAAATTCAATTACCACAAATTCCAGCCACCTCAAATTTTGATGGAGGGTGGTATCCGAACGTGGCACCGGCTGGAAGTAGTCCCAAGGAAGCGATTCTAGCCAAGCTTGCCCCACAAATGGCCTCTACGGTCGAATGGACAAAGCAGATGGAAACTATGTATGCCGCAGGCGCCCGTCTTTTTGTTGAAGTTGGACCAAAACGTGCTTTGGCTTTATTCGCAGAACAAATATTCGAAGATAGACCAAAGATTGTGACAAACACAAATCATCCGAAGGCAGGGGGCATTGCTTCTTTCCATGCAGCCCTTGCAGTTCACGCCCTCTCTGGTAGAATCCCAAACATGCCTGATGCAGATAGCAATATACTCACTGAGGCATTCAAAGCGGGTGTGCAGATTTCAACACCGAACCCCATTCTGAGCCCAAGCACAGTTGGGGCTAGTGTAACCACCACTCAAGTGAGTGTACAGCCATTCAATGAAGAAGAACGAGATGAAGTTGAAAGAAAATCTAAGGAAGCCGCAGTTGCCAAAATCGTATCAGATGTGAGTGGTTTTCCGCTACGAATGATTCATGGGTCAACAAATCTCGAAACCATTGGATTGAGTGAAACAAAGATTTCTGAGATACATCAAAAAATACAATCCAATTATCGGGTGAGAGGGGGTACAAACGCGAAGACCCTTCCCGCTTTGGTCGAATGGTTGGATGAGGTTCCACATGGTTCACACACCCCGAACCAAGGCAAATCTATACGTCGAACTACTACCGTAGACCCCTTGTCGTCCCGCCGCGAGAATCCCTATGTATTCAGTGGCATCAGTTTGGGTTTACCGGGAATGGAAGAGGTGTTCGCCCCAGATACATTTGATCGGATTATTCGTGGTGACAATTTCATTTCTCAACTTTCAGTTGAAGTTAAGCAGCGTCTTCTCGATCGAAATTTGGTTCGAATTATCAAACACGCAGATGGGTCAGCAGAATTTGTACCTTGTAACGATTTCAGTTTAATTCCACAACTTGCTGGCCGAAAGGGTTACTTCGATTTGGCCGAACAATACGGCATTGACCCTAAGATAGTTGAAGCCATGGACATATCGACATCCTTGGCTATCGCTGCGGGCATAGAAGCACTCAAGGATGCAGGTCTACCATTGATTGCAGTCGAGCAAATCAATAAAGCTGGAAAACGCCATATTCAGCAGTGGCATCTTCCTGAATCGGAACGAAATCGCACTGGTGTCATTTTTGCCTCATGTTTTCCTGGAATCGATCAAGCGATGCGCCATGCACAGAACAATGGGGCGGATGAAGATGGTCATTTTGATCGCCGCTTCCTTTTGCAAATTCTAACCATGGGCCATTCACAATTTGCACAGTTGATTGGTGCAAGAGGCCCCAATGCTGCGATCAACAATGCTTGTGCCTCAACACCCTCGGCCATTGCGATTGCTGAAGATTGGCTCACGACTGGCCGTTGTGACCGTGTCATCGTTGTGAGTGCAGATGATGCAACCAGTGATGAATTGATGACTTGGATTGGTTCTGGATTTGCTGCTGCTGGTGCCCATGCCATGGGCGACATAGTGGAGGATGTCAGCCTCCCATTTGATGCACGCAGAAGTGGGATGTTGCTTGGAATGGGTGCAGCAGCCTTCGTTATTGAGCGTAACACTCTCAGTTTGGAACGGGGTGTGACGCCATATGTCGAACTTCTTGGCACTCATCTCGCCAATTCCGCATATCATCCGACACGGCTCGACGTTGATCACGTATCGAATTCATTGGAAGTTTTCATTTCGAAGATGGAACGGGATTGGGATTTGAATCGTCATTCAATCGCCGCACGCACATCCTTCATGTCTCACGAACCGGCAACTCCTCCTCGCGGAGGTTCTGCCGCTGCAGAAATCCAAGCCCTTCGCAGGACATTCGGGGACAGTGCATCAGAGATCATCATCACGAATACGAAGGGATTCACTGGACATCCGATGGGTACGGGAATCGAAGATGCAGTCTCTATACGGGGCCTATGCCAGGGTGAATTCCCTCCGATCGCCAATTTCAAAGAGCCTGATCCAGAATTGGGTAATCTTCGTCTATCTATGGGTGGACCTGTTGACGTTGAGTATGTTGTTCGTCATGCTGCCGGATTCGGTTCACAAATGGCATTTACCATGATCAAGCGGATTGCGAAAAACCTCGATAGGTTGAATCGCAATCAAATTGCTGATTGGACCTCAAAGGCAGCGGGTGGTGATGTTGATCTACGCATCTTGAATCGTAAACTTGTAGCTTACATCAATCCCGATGAGATGATTATAGGTGGCATTCAAGGTACCCCCTGGGCTGCTGCCAAACTGGATGTAGGTGGACAACTCGAACTAATTCCCGCCTCCCAACCCGCTGCTACTAAGGACATAATTGAAGTAACCCCCCACCCTCCTTCAAGTGCTGTAGGGGCGAAAGTAATCGAAATTGTGGTCAAACACACTGGCTATCCTGCTGATTTTATCGAATTAGATCAGGATCTTGAGGGCGAACTCGGAATTGACACTGTAAAACAAGCCGAGATCATGGCTGAACTCCGAGATTTCTATGGATTGCCTGTGGATGAATCATTTGTCTTGAGTGAACATCCAACGCTCAACCACATGATTGCCTATTTGGGTGGTGGTCCCTCTACTGAACCCCCCCCTTCTTCCCTTGAACCGATTGTGATTGTCGAACCGAACATAGTAGATGTATCGGCCATTCAGGTTAGCGCACCGATTTCAGCTGGTGTCGCAATGAAAGTAATCGAAATTGTGGTCAAACACACTGGCTATCCTGCTGATTTTATCGAA